>DAHXMB010000181.1:0-17107 GCA_027365695.1 Candidatus Acididesulfobacter sp.
TAGCCGCAAGAGATCCTTTCGGTTTTCGTCCTTTAGTTATGGGAGAACTTGAAGGTTCCGTTGTTTTTGCTTCCGAAACATGCAGTTTAGATTTAATAAACGCAAAATACATACGTGATGTCAAACCCGGCGAAGTTATTCTTGTAAATAGCGAAGGAATGAAAAGTTTTTTTCCGTTTGAAAGAAAAAAAAATTCATATTGTGTTTTTGAATTAATTTATTTTTCAAGACCGGATAGCATATATAACGGTCAATCAATTTATAAAATCCGCTGTGAAATGGGAAAGCAGCTGGCAAAGGAAGCATTTATCAACGCCGATATTGTTATAGCCGTTCCTGATTCAGGAGTTCCCGCCGCATTGGGGTATTCAAAAGAATCGGGTATTCCTTTCGAAATGGGTTTCACCAGAAACCATTATGTCGGCAGAACTTTTATAGAACCTAAAAGAGCGATAAGAAATTTTGGAGTAAAGATTAAACTTAATCCTGTTTTAGACGTAATAGAAGGGAAAAAAGTTATAGTGGTTGACGATTCAGTTGTTAGAGGGACAACTTCCAAAAAAATAGTAGATATGCTGAAAACCGCCGGAGCTAAAGAAATACATCTACGTTTAAGTTCTCCTATGATTTCCTCCCCATGCTATTACGGTATAGATACACCCGTAAAAGACGAACTTATGGCGTCAAAATATTCCGAAGAAGAAATAAATGAAAAATTAGGAGCTACGACTACAAAATTTTTGACTTTAGAAGGATTAAGAAAAGTTGTCGGGAATGAAGCTAATTTTTGTGAAGCATGTTTTTCCGGAGCTTATCCCGAAGAGATTGAAAATGAAAATGATTATTACGGTCAATTAAAATTATTCAGCAAAGAAATTATTTAAATAGAATAAATAACTATAACTTTAGATAACTATAACTTACTGTCTGTTTTTATTTTTTTAACACAGAGCTTAATTTAAAGCTTAACGTAATTATAACTAATAAATATTAAAATAAATGTAATGAACAACAATAACAATATAAGCAATGTTAATAATTTATTAAATGCAAGCGTTGACGGAATAAGATTGGCTATTTTAAATGCAATAAAAACATTATGTTATGAAAAAAAAGAATTTACTTTAGTCTCAGGACGAAAGAGTGATTTTTATATTGATTTAAGGAGAATTTCTTTTGACGGAGATTATCTTTATTATATCGGCAGGATGCTTTACGAAGAGCTTGCGGTTTTTAAAAGCAAATCGGATTTTGATGTAATCGCAGGCGTACCTGTAGGAGGAATACCTCTAGTCTCTTCTATTCTAATAAACAGCTTTTTGGACGGAAATACTTTAAAATCGGTTGTTATAAGAAAAGAAAAAAAAGTCTACGGGAAAGCTAATATGATTGAGCCTGTGCAATTTTTACGTAAAGATGCTAAAATAATGATAGTAGAAGATGTTGTTACTACGGGCGGTTCTATTTTAAAAGCCGTTAAAAGTGCAAGAAATGAAGGTTATATTGTAAAAAACACCATTTGTATCGTGGATAGAGAAGAAGGCGGAAAAGAAAATTTAAAAGAAAACGGAATTAAATTAATTTCGCTATTTACAAAGGCGGACATATTAGCTTAAAATAATTTATAATTATTAATTGTTTATAAATTATTCTGTTTTTCTATGTTACTTTTCATATATTAATAATATAAGTAATATATTGTTTAAATTAGTAAAATAAAAAAAAACAACACGACATTAACTAATTAATTTAATAATAAATATTAAATAAAATAATGAAAAAAAGATTTTATATAATGTTGCTATTTTTGTTTATTATTTCTTCTGTAAGTTTCGGTTTATCGGGTTGTTCTCTTATTTTAAAAAAAAATGAAAAACCTATTGTTTATAAAAACAACGTTTTATCAAAGAATAATACTTATAAACAGGTTATAAAGTATAAATCGGTCTTAAAATATGCGACTAAAAAAATAGATGTATATAATTATAATAATCTCAGCACGGTTATGTTCTTAAGAGCTACTTATTTTGACAAAACCTTTGATTATGCTTATACAAAAAAATATTCGGAATATTATTTGCTTGATAAAAAAGCATTTAAAAGAAAACTTAATAAATTATACAGACGATCTAATAAATATGTTAAATTTTTTATCTCTGTTTATACTCCAAACATAAGAAATAATAATTTTAGTTCAAATCGTTCTATATGGCTGATATATTTATCTAATAATAAAAAAGAAAGTGTTTTACCAATAAAAATAAAGCCTGCAGAACAGAAGGGAGCACTCTTAGAACATTTCTTTCCTTATATTACAAAATGGTCAAAACAGTATATTGTAGAATTTCCACGATATTACGATAAAAAGAAAAAAGAATTGATGGTAACAAAAAAAACTAAATGGTTAAAATTGACTATCACCGGAGTAAAAGGACGAGCTATTTTAAAATGGAATTTGAACTCGGTTAAAAATTAAGGCAGCAGAATGCATTTCAATATATTAATTATAGGTTCGGGAATTGCGGGATTAAGTCTTGCAAATAGATATCCTGAAAATATCTCCTTAGGTATTTTTACCAAAAAAGAAGAAGCTGAATCTAATACAAATTATGCGCAAGGCGGTCTTGCCGCCGTTATGAATATAAAAGATTCTGTTGAGCTTCATGTAAAAGATACTTTAACCGCAGGGGACGGTATTTGCAATGAAGAAGTAGTAAGAATGGTTGTTGAAGAAGGTCCTGCCGTTGCAGAAGATCTCTTAAACTGGGGAGTTAATTTTGCCCGATATAAAGAAAATAATGAAGAAACTTTTGATTTAGGCAGAGAAGGCGGACATTCTCAAAGAAGGGTATTACACGCAGGGGATATAACAGGAAGAGAAATAGAAAGAGCTTTAGTTGAAAATTCAAGACAAAAAAACAATATTTCAATTTTTGAAAATCATATCGCTATTGATTTAATTACTTCTAATAAATTAAAAAAATTAAACAATAAAGATAATAAAGATAAAGACAAAACCGATAGAGTTCTCGGAGCTTATTTTTTAGATAAAACAACAAATGAGGTGAAAACAGTCAGCGCTGATTTTGTTGTACTTGCCACCGGAGGAGCGGGCAAAGTTTTTCTTTATACTTCAAATCCCGATATTTCAACAGGCGACGGAATTGCAATGGCTCATAGAATAGGAGCAAAAATAGCAAATATGGAGTTTTATCAATTTCACCCGACCATTCTTTATCATCCTGAAGCAAAGTCGTTTTTAATATCGGAAGCATTAAGGGGTGAAGGGGGAGTTTTAAGACTTAAAGACGGAACTCCGTTTATGAATAATGTTCATCCTCTGAAAAGCCTTGCACCGAGAGATATTGTGGCAAGGACTATTGATTTTGAAATGAAAAAAACGGGGTACGAATGTGTTTATCTTGATATGACTCATAAATCAAGAGAATTTTTAGAAAAAAGATTTCCGGATATTTTTAAAACTACGCTTAGTTTTGGAATTGATATGTCAAAACAATGGATTCCCGTTGTTCCCGCGGCCCATTATCTTTGCGGAGGAGTTTTAACCGATAAAAACGGTTTAACTTCAGTTGAAAATCTTTATGCTATAGGGGAAGTTGCATATACGGGTCTTCATGGAGCCAACAGGCTTGCAAGCAATTCATTGCTTGAAGGGTGCGTATTTGCTAAAAAAGCTTATGAATCTACGATAGAAAAATTAAAGACTTTTAAATCGGAAAATAGCGCAAATAATTATTATAATTACAATGATAATGATAAAAATATAACAAATATAAACAAAGAAAATAAACATAACGGTTATGATAGTATAAATAATATAAAAAACAGCGAAATAAAAAAATTATGCCGATATGCCTGACAAATATAATTTACAGGCAATTCCTGAATGGAAAGATTTTGGACTTGAAGGCGGAGACGAGATTATCGTTATTACTCATAACTGGGACGAATTGAGAAGGACGATGTGGAATTATGTAGGTATTGTAAGGTCAGATAAAAGGCTTGAAAGAGCAAAAAGGAGAATAGACAATCTTTTGACTGAAATTAAAGAATATTACTGGAACTTTAAAATATCATCGGATTTAATAGAATTAAGAAATATTGCCGAAGTTGCTAATTTAATCATCACATCGGCTATGTTAAGAAAAGAATCAAGGGGAACTCATTATACGATTGATTACCCTAATAAAGACGATATTAACTTTAAACATCCTACGTTGTTTTAATTTAATCTGCATCAAATAATTATAAAAAAGCTCTCCCTACATAAGCGGTGAAGCAGATTAAGATTAGTAGAAATATTAATTAATTATTTAGGTATATCTCCATATTTATTGGTAAATGAATGGCTTTTTTTAACATAAAAAATAAAAAGAATAACGGAATAAATAAAAAATACTAAATCATCAAACAATAAAATCGGAACTACGTATGCAGGACTTCCTTCTTCAACAAAATTATAATAAATAATTGTAAATATAATATAGATAATAAACCAGACAATAAACCACCATCCAGATTTGCCTATATCATGAAGCCTTCTAAAAATTAAAGATACCGCAGGAATAAAGCTAAGCGACAAATAAATTATTTGAAAAGGTCCGTAGTTGTCAAGCTGACGAGTAAGTTTATTAAACAAAACAAAATCTATTACTATTAATAATAACGAAATAATAAAGTTAAATAACATAAAATACCAAAATTCTTTTCTTCCGGCGCGTCCTTGAAAATTACGCCAATCTTTAAACGCCTTAATATACCAGCCAAAAGCCGATATATTTTTGTTGTTTAAATTATTGCTTAAATTTTTATTGTTTTCGTTGATGTTATTATCATTGTTAATGATGTTTGCGCCTGTATTCTCACTCATAATAATCTATTTTTTATTTATAGTTTTTCTGTAAAATTGTTATAAAGAATAATCCCTGCATTTTTATGGAAAACAGTTATTATTTAAAATCGTCGTATATTATTATATCGCAGCCAATTTTTTTTTTCCATAACATATTTACCCTTTAATTCTTCCATAGAAACTATCAATGATATTTCAAGGATAAGCAATACAGGATGAGCCGTCGTCATTTAGACGGCTCATATAGAAAATAAATTTTAACCCAACTTCACCGCTTTTATTATTCTAAAATTATAACTCGTTGATATTATTACATTTTATTTTTTATTTTGTAGTCCCCATGGACATTTTTATTGCCCCCATAAATATAGTAATATCAATATGTTGCTGGTATTATGGTGAAGTTGGGCTAATAACTTTTAATAACAAAGATGATGAAATTGGGCTTAGTATATTCAATTATATGAATATACTCAAATACTAATATTTTAATAAAATAGGAGTTTTGACAATAAATATATATTTTATTTTTATAATTTATTAATTGTAAATTATATGTTGACAAATATAACTCATATTTGTTAAATTATAATTATTAGACTGAAAGGTTTGTATATTTAAGTTTGTATATTCGATATAAATAATTAATTTAAATATTTAAATATATATAATTTAAGCTAATTTATTAATTAAGGAGTGGGGAAAATGAAAAAAATTAAATGGAGCAAATTTTTTCTATTTGCATTAGTGATACCCATTATTTTTGCGGTGGTTGTTTTTAGCAGATTATGGATGGGTAACTCTGTTAGGACAAAAGCTGGATTTAGCAGCAAAACTCAATTAAAAAGTTTTTCAATTAGTTCCGTTTCTAACAATGTGTTAAAAGATTTTAATACGCCTGTTGCGAATGCCTGCGGAACGGCGCCTTCAAGCTGCGTTGAATGTCATAACGGCACTCTGGCAGAAAAAGATATTGGTCCTATACATCACTTTCATCGTCCCGTTGCGAATATTAGCTGTGTTACGTGTCATAGAGGAAACGGCTTTGCAATTTCAAAGGGCGTTGCGCATACTAACTTGATAGCTAATCCCTTTACGACACCAAAGTTTTCATGTGAAGCATGTCATGCGTCTAATCTTTCGCAAGTGGTTAAAAAGGGTGAAGCGGCGGAAAATGCGTTTTATGCGGCGCATCCAAATGCTCCAAAACTTAAAGGCTAATTTATTTTATCAAAAGCATTTTATTAAGAACTAATATTAAGTTTAATTAATTTTAAGATTTTGTAAGATTGATTTGTTTTGTTTAACATTTAATAAATAAAAACAAATCAAGGTCTTGTCTCAGTTTGCTATAATTATTTTGTTATAATCATAGAGGATACGTTTGTAAATAAAATATTGTATTTATTATTGTATTTATTATTTTATTTATATAAATATTAATTAAATATTAATTTAATGCGGTATCTTAATCAAGGAGGAATTTAACTATGTCGTCGTCAGGTAATAACGTTGACGCTATGCAAGCTCCAAAAATAAAAAGGTTTCCTATCGGTTTAATAACGCTGATAGTTTTAAGTTTGATAGGTTCGGTAATAATGTATAGCGTTCATCATGTTTTTATTTATTTGCTTGCTT
Source organism: Candidatus Acididesulfobacter sp. (assembly GCA_027365695.1). Lineage (GTDB taxonomy): Bacteria > SZUA-79 > SZUA-79 > Acidulodesulfobacterales > Acidulodesulfobacteraceae > Acididesulfobacter. The sequence goes on from DAHXMB010000181.1 coordinate 6,512, forward strand.
ATTACTGGTTTGGATTGATATTTGGATTATTTCTTCAGTACGGTCACTTTTGTATGTCATCCGCAGTCCGAGATTTATTTGCCGTTAAAGTTACCAGAGTAGCTGCAGGACTGATGATTGCGATAATAGTTTATGGTATTGTTTCGGCAATAGTCACCGGATTTAATTTTCTTACGTTTTCACCCAATCCGTTTGGCATAACCGCTTTAATCGGCGGTGCTATATTTGGTTTCGGTATTGTATTTGCAGGGGGTTGTTCATCGGGTACATTGTATAAATCGGGTGAAGGAAACATGATTTCGTGGATAGTTCTTTTTAATTTAGCGCTGTCACAGATTGTATTTGCGGTTAGCGATTTTGGTTTTTTGAATTATTTCATTCCTAAATCATGGAGAGTAGTAGCCGCTCAATCAGGAATACCTAAACAATATTTGCACTCGTGGTATGATTATTTTTTAGCCGGTTATCTTTCTAAAGTTCCAGGATATACATTTGCTGAATTAATTAATTTTCACAACGTATGGGCTAATTCTTTTATCAGTAATACTTTAATAGAAGTAGTTATTCCTTGCACGGCTATTCTTCTTATAATCTATCGTATATATCACAGGAAACATTATATGAGTGAAAATAAATTGACATCAAAAAAAATAGGATTTAAAAATGAATTAAGGGGAATATGGTCAATGATCGTGCAGGCTAAAAGAACGGTATACGGCGGTCTGGGACTCGGTATTTTCGCGGGACTTAATATGTTTGTGTTAAGTGATATCCGCAAAGTATACGGTTTTTTTAACTGGGGACAGATACTTGATAAATTAGGCTATACTCACGGATTAGCGGTTCAAGGAGTTTTTGATCCAGGATACTGGTATATTGCGACCCAGGAAGCGCAGGGACTTGCGTGGGTATTTCAAAAATTAGGATGGAATTTAATGAACAATATGACATTCGGTTTTGTAAACGGAATCCCTAATCCTTTACTTAATCCTCCTTTATTAATGTCTTTCGGGACTATTATAGGAGCTGCTATAATGTCGCTTTCATTTAAAGAATTCAGCTGGAAAATTCCAAATATTGAATCTATTATTTTTGCAATAATAGGAGGCTGGTTTATGGGTATTGGAGTAAGGATCGGTTTAGGATGTAATATCGGAGCATTCTTTGTTCCCGTTGTTAATGGAGATCCAAGCGGCTGGGTTTATTTAGCAGGTATGATAATAGGAAGTTATTTTGCGGTTAAAGTAATCAGTAAATGGATTAATTATAAGAGTGCGAAAGATTTAAAAGAATTAGACAATATTGAAGGTTTTATGTAATATTATATGATAGTCGGTTAGATAAAATTTTGGTATTTAGTTTATGTTTAGTTTATATGTTATCCTAACCCAACTTCAACATAATTAACGGCAGCATATAGCTGTATTTATGCGGTAACAAAAATTTATATGCGGACTTCAAAATAAATAATAAAATGCTATAATTCAATTAGTTAAAATTTTTAATAGTAAAAGCGGTGAAGTTGGGTTGCCGTATAAATGAAGCTGTATGGTATAATAATTAGCAATAATCAGACAAATTATGAATAATATTTTACAGAAACAATCTGATAATGTCTATTTGCTTGATTGCAGAAAGTTAAGCGACAAAATGACTCAGGTATATGTCAAAAAGGTATTAGATAAACTTAAATCAGGATTTCATTTAAAGGTTTTGACAAAAGGTCCTTCGTGCGGTGAGTGTTTTAGCGTTTCGGAATTGTGCGAGGTTGAAAAATGTAAATTAATAAACGTTACGAACGAGAAAGGAATATATACCTATGAGGTTCTTAAAAATTAAATTAAATTATGCAAGGAGGTTATAAATTATTATGGCAGTAAAATTTGAAAAAATAAGCGATAACAATTACATGCTGGATGTTACGGGTTATGTTTGTCCTGTTCCTCAAATGTACGCAAAAAAAGTTTTAGAAAAGTTAAACAAAGGCGACCATATAAAGGTTATGGTTAACAATCCTTCTTCTCATGAAAGCATATCTCAATTTTGCAAAAATGAAGACCATCCTATAGTTGATACAACCCTTGAAAATGGTGTATATACAATTGAGATTGAAAAATAAAAAAATATAAAGATATAAAATATTTTTAATTGTATTATGTTATCTGTTATTAATATTATGATTTAAAGAGGAGAGTAATATGCACATTGGTGTTGTGGTTACGGACGATAAATATTTAAACGATGCGATAAGCTTATTAAAAAAAGCATCTATCAAAGGTTTTGAAACTGAATGCTTTTTGACCGATAGAGGCGTTTTGCTGTTGAATTTTGATAATTTCACCGATTATGTAGATAAGATTAATTGTAAAGTTTCAGTTTGCGAACATTCTATTGACAGATTAGGAGAAACCAAAAATATTGAAAAGTTTAAAGATAAGATGATTATAGGCGGTCAATATCAGGATGCAGAATTAGTCAGTCGTTCCGATAAAGTTATTGTATTTTAAAAGTATATAAAAAAATATAGTTTACAAAATTTATATTATTTGATACTGTTGTTAATATTAATTAGTTTTAAATAAAAAAATATAAAAATTAAATAATATAAATAATAATTTTCAAAAGTTAAATTGAATTAAAAATTACGAATTAAAGATTATTAAATATTGAGTAGAAGTCAATAAATCAAGGATAAATTATGGAAAATAAAAAACCGAAACAAATATTAGTAATATCACAGTTTAACAAAGATGAAGGGCTAAGAATGGCAAACGGTTTAACATTGCTGGATGATAAGGTGAGGATTGCCGTTATCGGCGATTTAGAAAGAAACGAAAATGTTGATATTCAACTTGAAGCCATTGAGTTTGGTGAAACCCCATTACAATATATAAATTCAGATAAAGATTCTGATTTAAATAATTTAACCGATGAAATTCAAAATGCTGACGTGGTGTATATCTTATGAATAAAAAATTTTTATTTTTATATGTTGACAGTTCGGAAATCGAAAAAGACAGGGTTATGCATAAAGTTGCCGAAAATTTGAAAAAAAGAGGTCTGGAAGTTAAAGAGATTACGAAGAATGATAATGAAGACGCTATTTTAGATGAAATATTATGGAGTGATGTTCCCGTTGTCGTAAAAGGTGCTGAAGATTTTTAAATAAATCTTAAAATTAGTTTAATACTATATTATGATTAATTAACTATTAACTATTAACTATTAATTATTAAGTATAAGTATTAAGTATATTAAGTATTAAGTATTGGACATTAAATATTAACTTAGGAGAAAAAATTATGAAAAAGTTAAAGTTTTTAATGCTTGTTCTGATAGTAATGTTTTTTGGAGTTAGTAGTGTTTACGCCTTAAATGTTCCAAAAGACCATTTAGTGTCGCCGCATTGGGTTTATAGCCATATGCATAATAAGAATCTGGTTATAGTTGACGTGAGGGTTTCAAAAGCTTATGCTTCAGGGCACATTCCAGGCTCCGTAAATATACCGTTTCCTACAATAATGCAAAATTACATAGCTATTCCTATTCTCGGCAACATTGCAAGTCCCGAGAAAATGACAAGCATTTACAGACACGCAGGTATAACAAATCACAGCGTAATTGTTTTTACGGGAGGCGGTATGTCTAAATTTCCTCTCGGTTATAGTAATGAAACCCGGGCATTATGGACGGGATGGTTTTACGGGTTAACAAAAATGGCAATATTAAACGGCGGAATAGCAAAGTGGATGAAGGATAAGCTGCCCGTTACGACTAAACCATCGTACCATATGACAAGTAATTTTACGATTAAAAAGATGAGATTGCATTCACGCGCAACATATCAGAATATCTGGAAATATCTATATCTTCATAATGCTGTGCTAATTGATGCAAGACCCGCAGCGTGGTACAAAGGAATAGACCATGACCCGAGATTTATAAAACACGGACATGTCCCAGGCGCAATTAATGTTCCGTTTACAAAATTTGAAAGAATGTCTAAAGCAGGTTATTATGAATTTGTGACACCTGCAGAAGCAAGAGCGATATTGGTAAAAGCCGGCGTAAATTTTAGAAAACCTATAATCACGCAGTGTAATACAGGCTACTGGGCCAGCGCCGATTGGTTTGTAATAAAGTTTTTGCTTCACAAACGTAATGTTGCTGATTATAACGGTTCTTGGGTTCAATATTCAAGAATACCAAATGCACCTATAGTCGATTTGCATATACACAACTATGCAGTAAAGAAATAAATATTATTGTAGAAATATATAATTAACGCTTTAATTCTTCCATAGAATTTTATTTTATAGATTTTCCATTACGCGGGAACGGCTGAGAGAGAATTTACAATTTCACTCGCTATATGCAGTCATCCTGAAGGAAAGCATGCAGTGTTTTATAGCCGTCGGCATTTAAACGGCTCATTCGGTATTGCTTATCATTGAAATATCATTGATAGTTTCTATGGAAGAATTATAAGAATTAAGGTTGATGTATAGTTCCTCTTTTTAATATATAAAATTAAATAAAAATAATGCAATAATTATTGAAATTTATAGAGATTTGAGATTTTTAATTTATTTAATTAATTTACTTGAGGTTTAAATTGTATGAAAAAAATTTCTTTAGCAGTGTTTTTGTTTTTAATAATTTTTTCAAGTTTTAATGTTATTAAGGCAGATGCAAAGATGCTCAATGCATGCGCTATGAATAAGACAAAAAAAATGAGAAATTTGAAGAAATTTTTTATGTTGCATTCATTAGATTTTGCCTTCAATTTTTATATATTTCATCCAGGTCCTTACTGGGTTTTTCAAAATGCGAAGGCTTTAAAATTAACGCCGGCTCAGGCTCTAAAAGAGAAAATACTTACAAAAGAAATGATGAATGACACAAAAGCAGGCATTAAAGTACTTAAAAAAGCAATAATTGAGTATAGAACTTATGCTATGCACAAAAATCCCGATATTAAAAAATTAATAAACGACGTCAAAGCAGTCGGAAAAGCGGAGACATATCTTGCGTATGAAATGATACCCTTTCATATAAACGGCTACAGGGTGCTTAATACGTCCCAAAGAGCAATTTATGTGAAGCTTGCCGCAATGAAAGCAGAAAAGATGAGGGCAATGAGGCGTAAAGCAATGCGGATGATGCAAATGCTGCATAAAAAAATGGCGCATTAAAATTTTAAGTTAATCTTTAATATAGATATTTAGACATTATAAAAGTTAAGAACATAAAAATCCCAAAATTGCCGATAGAGATTGTTAAAATAGCTTTAAAGTTATATAAATATTAGATTACCGCCTAGAAACTAAAAAATAATTATCTATCGGCAATTTTGGGAAAATATTTAATATTGATTTATATAATATTTTATTGTATTATTATTAAAAATAATAATTAAATTTTATTTTTATGATTTAAAACTATTTAACCCTTCACAAATTATCTATCTATCTATCTATCTATGTATCTATGGTCTATAGTAGTTTATGGTCTCTAAAAATCTTAACGTACGTATAAGGAGTGAGATAATAAAAAATAGTTATCTTATTATGTTAAATAAGGGATACAAGGGAACTACCATAAATGATATTTTAAAAGAAACTAAAATTTCTAAAGGGTGTTTGTATTATTATTTTAAATCAAAAAGAGATATAGCAAACATTATTATAGATGAAATAATAAAAAAGGATTTCTTTACAGTATGGCATGATGTTTATAAAAATACAAACCCGATTAAATCTATAATAAAAAAAATTAACATTACTTATGATGAAAATAGTTATAATTATTTATCAACGGGGTGTCCTTTAGGTAATCTAATTTCCGAACTTTCTTCGGTAGATGCTAAATTTTCCGAAAAAACTAATTCCATACTAAAAATGTGGTCGCTATATATTAAGAAAGCTATCAATAAATCATGGAATCTTGGCATTTTAAATAAAAATTTAGTCCCTGAAGAAGTGGCCGATTTTTTGGTTGCATCAATAGAAGGCTGCATTTTAACGGCAAAATCTTATCAAGATAAAAAAAAATTAAGAAGCTGTTTTGATTCTATAATTAATTATTTAAAATTAATCTCTAATGACTAAAAAATGACTAAAATAACTAATTATATCTAATTATTTTTTATGTTGCATAAAAAACCAAAAATTTTTTATAATTTTGAGAAATTTTTTTCATTTCTTATTTTTAAACAATCACCGACTAATTTAGGTTATGGGTTAATAGTTTTAATTTCTATGTTGTTTGTTTCAATTTTTTTTTTAACTGCCTGTGCTAAAACTAATTTAGGATATAAAAAGTATAATGAAAAATATCTATACTTGAAAAAAATTTCTAAAGATAAAAATATACATAAATTTTTGGATATATACTGGAAAACCCCTATCAATGAGGGAATTCCTCCTCGGAAATGGCCTAAACTTCAAAAATCTCTTTCTCCGTCTTCTTGCATGGTGTGTCATTATGATCAATATGCCGAATGGAAAGAATCAAGAATGGCTCATTCTATGGACGCAGGTGTGGTGGGACAGCTTCTTTTAAAAAAAATGACTTCAAAGCACTGGAAAACATGGGTAAATAGCTGTCTCAGCTGTCATTCGCCGCTTGCGGAATATTATATAAAGCATAACAAATATAAAGGTTTAGATAAAAAAGAAAAGAGTATTTTACAGCATGGCACGAAAGAAAAAAAAGCTATGGTTATTGCTTTGAACGCGCTAAAAATACCTATGGGCAAGGGCGACTTAAGCGTTAGCTGCGCTGCCTGCCATGTGAGATATTATCACAGATTTGGTCCTGACATTAAAAAATATATGAGACAGGGTAAAATTGCTCACGGGGGATTTATTCCAACCAGAGCATTTACAAAATCTTATTTTTGTATAAAATGTCATCAACTTCCTTCTGACAATAGAAGACTCAAAGGAAAATTATTTGAAAATACTTACTATGAATGGAAAAATAGCATATACGCAAAAAAAGGCATTTCATGCGAAACATGTCACACTCCGAACGGCTCAATGGCTTTTAAAAGTATTTATAATAAAAATTTTGTATTAAAAGCTATAACCGTTCATCTTAAAAAAATAAAAATTTATTCAAATAAAATCCATACAACTTTAAGTTTAACAAATTCAGGGGTCGGTCATGATTTTCCTACATATACCACGCCCAAAGTTATTCTAAACATTGCTCAGGAAAAAACAGGCGGAAATATTATTAAAAATTCAATTAAACGCTATATAATCGGCTGGGGCGTAAGTTTAAATCTACAAAAACAGCATTTTGATACACGTTTAAAACCGTTTCAAACCGCTAAACTTATATATGATTATCCTGTGTTTAACGATTCTAAGTATTTAAAGGCATGGATTACCGTTGAGCCTGAATCCCATTATATACGATTTTTCAAAGCACTATTAAAAATTAAACGATTGCCAAAAATTATCAATATTCTTTTTTCAAAAGCTTTACGAGAAGATATAAATAGTAAATATCTGTTATGGGAACGAAAAAGACAAATATATTAAAATCTGATATAATTTTTATTATTTATTTTTATTATTTATTTTTATTATTTATATTTATATTTATATTTATATGATATAGTGCTGTAACACGTCGGTGTAAACCAATAAATGACTTAATAATAAAGGAGGTATAATTAATAATGAGTATAAAAGTCAAGCTTATATTGATCGAACTTATTTTAATAGTCGGTTTTGTAATAATCCAGATTTTTACATATACCACAACCTCTGCAATATCAAAAGATATGAAAGAAATGGCTAATTACAATTTACGTTACGGAAAGCTTCAAAATTTAAGAGGGTATATGTACAAAGTTGCGGCGGCGAGCAGACAAATTATAATAATACCTGCTAAAAAATTGCCGTATAAACAGTATGTTAAGGCTACTGACGGAATTGTAAAATTATACCCTGTTTTAGATAAACTTCCGGGCGGATTAGTTGTAAAAGATTTATTTACTAAATATATTTCAAATACGACGCAAGCAGTCAATTTTGCAAGAGCGGGGCATCAAGATATAGCAATTCACACGGAATTATTAGCTACTGCTCACTACTGGATTTCTTTGAGAAGGCACTTGACAAAAATTCTCAATACGGAGCAAGGTTATATAACTTTAATTCATAAAAAAGTTAATAATGGGGCTATCGTATTAAATGAGACTATTTTTGCAATGGTTATAGTATTTGTCATAATATTAGTCATTATTATAACATTTTTAAGCAGAGGTATAATTAAACCGATTGAAAAACTAACTGAACATGCCACCCAGGTATCATTAGGAAAATCTACCGATGATTTTATCGTTAAATCCAATGATGAAATCGGTAAACTTACCATCGCATTTAATAGGCTGCAAAAAAGTTATTTGAAGGCTGTTGAAATGCTTATAAAAGCAAATCAAAACAAACCGTAAATAGTTTTAGAAAGAAAAATTCGGTACTGAATAATATTTATCCAAAAACAAAAGATATCTCTAGTGTCGGCTATAAAAAATGTCTCCTCCCGCAATTTTTAATCTGCCGACATTTTATTGGCAGTTAAGTTGATTTATTAATTTGGATACAATTAAAAAAACGCTTAGTTGCTCAGATTATTGCATAAAGAAAAGAGTATTTTTATATGGATAATAAACATAAAAATAAAACTTTTTTCATTAAACTCATTTCAAGAGACATATCTATAGGTTTATCAGTTCTAATTTTATATGTAATTGTTGCCGCATCAATTTACATGATTTTACAGACGGAAAGCGGCTTTTATATGAAACAATCTACAAATCTTGCGCTTTATACGACCAAACTTTCAACTAATTTAAATAAACTAATCATACAGTCTTTATTTATCGTAAAATATTCAAGATTAAATGATAAAAAAAGGCTTAAGGCTACATTAGATACGACTAAATCTTTAATTATTTCCACAAATGCGGACTTTAAAAATGTGAAATATTATATAAAAGATAATATAATGGGATCAAAAACCATTTTGCCGTATATAAATAAATCCTATTTTAATTATATAAATCTTATAAGACCAATAATGCGGAGATTTATAAAATATCATAAATTAATCGCAAAAAAAATATTTTTTATGCCGATAGAACTTGCTCTTTATAAAGAATCGCCTATTTTTTCTCCATTTGCCATAAAAGCTATTGAAAAAACGATAAACCGTGAAAAAATATTACGATTTTATTTCGATATAGTTTATTTAATAGGTTCATTGTTAATATTTATCTCTGTATTATTTTTTATTATTTATTCAAATAAGAAAAACGATGAGATAAAAAGGCTTTATACCAGATTTAATTTAATTTTTGATAATATATATGATTTAGCTTATGTAACGGAATTTACTTGCGATGCTGTTCCCAAGCATTTTGTAGAGGTAAATAGTATGGCTTTAAAAACATTAGGCTATTCTAAAGATGAATTTTTAAAATTAAACCATCTTTCCATTATTAATGCAAACAAAGCAGATATATTAAACATGATGCAGCTATTATTTAAAAAAGGGTCAATGACTTATCCCGCCGAAATTAGAACAAAAGACGGAAAAATAATACCTTTTGAAGTTACCAGCCGTATATATAAAATTAAAGATGAATCTCCGATAGGGGTATGTATTGCAAGAGATGTAACCGAAAGAATTAAAATGGAAGAGGAACTTAAAAGATTATCGGTAGAAGACTCTTTAACAGGCGCATATAATAGGAATAAATACAAAGAAATAATCGGAAAAGAGATTGCAAGAGCAAAGAGATATAAATATCCTCTTTCCGCCGTGATGTTTGATATTGATTTTTTTAAAAAAATAAATGATAGCTACGGGCATATAATCGGCGATAATGTATTAAAAAATTTAGGTTCATTAATAATGAGGCATATAAGGAGAGAAGATTATTTTATAAGGTGGGGAGGCGAAGAATTTCTAATAATAGCTCCATATACTTCTTTAGAAAGTGCGCGGATGTTAGCCGAAAAATTGAGATTACATGGGGAAGCGTATAATTTTGTTAAAAACATAAATATTACTTTGAGTTTTGGTATTACAATGCTTCACAAAGAAGATAACGATGTATTTTTTATAAAAAGAGCCGATGATGCCCTGTATAAAGCGAAATCAAGCGGAAGAAACAGATGTATAATTTTGGATTAACATATTAATTATAATAATAATGTTATAATTAATATTATGTATTACAAATAATATATAATCGGTTTTAATAAAGAAAAATTATATTTATAAATTGGTGCAGTATAATGAGTGAAAAAATAGACGAGATGTTTTCAAGGATATATAAAAAATATGATTTTATGGATCATATTTTAAGTTGTAATGTAGATATTTTTTGGAGAAAAAAAGCGGTAAAGGAAGCTATGGAGGGTTTAAAAAGTTATAAAAGTTATAAACTACTTGATGTCGCTTCCGGAACAGGAGATCTTGCAATAGAAATTAAACGTACTTCTATTAAAAAAAGTAAAGATATAAATAATATCTATGCTATTGATTCAAACAACGATATGCTTAATGTAGCCA
>DAHXMB010000006.1:0-10246 GCA_027365695.1 Candidatus Acididesulfobacter sp.
TTTTAAATTTGCTAATTTTTTAATCTTTTTATTATTTTTCTTATTAGCTGATAGTAATAAATTTTAACAGATTTTTATAATTATTGTAATTGCGGAAGTTCAATTTTAAAAAAGCTGTCTTAATTTATAGGTTCATTATAGAGCTTGCCATAGAAATTATGCGGTAGCGTACTGTAAAAGCCGCTTGTCGCCTGAGAATAATATTCCCCTGGAATTTCTTCGCCGTTTCTGTTAAATCCGTTAACGGTAACACCTGTCATACCGTTACCAGGCTCTATAGGGCTTACAGGGATTACCGGCGGTCTATATATATCGGCATGCGTAATATACGCGCCTATAGCAAAATTTCCCCTGTAAAATGTTTTTACAAGTTTGCCGTAAAGAGCATAATCGTATGTTGGATTATAAAAACCAGAACCTGTAATATAATCGTTAGACGTGGTAGTTCCGCCTGCTATAACAAAGGAGTAGCCGTCAAACATTCCCGAACGTGCGTTAAAATTAATATTTTTTGTATCGAAACTTCCTATCGTCATGGATACGTCTCCGCCTGGTTTTACCGTAGGCTGAATTGGCACAAAATTTAACGTGCCCCCTAAAGAATTATACCAGCGGCTCGCAGGATTTCCAGGACCGAATATAACGTTAATACCTTGAATTAATGACATATCCGGCATTAATGCAGTACTCCATAATCCGCTTGCAGGATTATTCATGGGAACCCCGTCAAACGTAACAGCAATGCTTCCGTTATCGGTTTCTCCGTTTAATCCGCCGTAACCCTGTTGAATTCCGTTAATTGCAAACTGACCTTTTGACGCGCCGGTCGGCCCGAACAGCGTCTGGCTTCTTACGCCGGGAACCATACTTAAAGCCTGCGTAGCTCCGCCTACAGGGCCTGCCGCCTGAATTTCGTCTTTGTTTTCGACGTATTTTGTAACCGTGGATTTAAAAATTTTTTTCTTTGTAAATTTAGTGTCTGTTTTTTTTAGAGCCTTCTTTTCTTTCTCAATTTTATAAAGCACTCCGGAAGCTGCTATCTTCGCTTCTCCTAAATTTACCGATCGAGCTGCATAACATTTTCCGCTAAATGAAATAAGTGCTGCCGTGGCAAATAATAACAGCATTTTGTTAATCAAAAACGATGAAGTCTTGCTTTTTAAGTTCATAAATGTCTCCACAATAAATTTTTTTTAAAGAACCGCAAATAACAGAGAGTTTTTTGTTAATTTACTTTACGGGATTAACAGCGATTGATACCTTTAAAAAACCGTCCTTTTTGACTATATCTATCGTTTTTACCACCTTTTTTAGATAAATATTTTTATCTCCGTTAATAATAATTAAATCTTTTTTATTTGTTACTCTTTGCTTTAACAAAGCAGGAAGATTTTTTAAAGTCGTCCTTTCTTTGTTAAGATAAACACCGCCGTTTTTCTTTAACGTAATAGTATAATTGTGCAATTTAACCATCGAACCCTGCGAAGACTTTGGGAGATTTACGTTAAGTCCTTTCTGATGAACCATGGAAAGAGTCACGAATATAAAAAAAATTAAAAGAAAAAACATAGTGTCTATCATAGGTATCAACTCTATTCTTGCTTTTTTTGTCTGCTGTTCGTTTATTAGTTTCATGTTTTATGCTTATCGCATTCCTCCCTAACATTAATTAACATAAGTTATTAGGATTATAAATTTTTATTTTCCTAACTTAATACGGATTCATTCGCCGCCATTTTAATGTTTTTATTTTCAAACTGAATTCTTTTTTGATTTGAAGCAAAACTGTTGTTATCTTTTAAATCGTTTTTGCTTATAAAATTTTCAAATTGCAATACGACGTATTCCATCTGTTTTTTTATCGAAATAATTTTACTTTGAAAATAATTGAAAAATCCCAAACAAAGTATGGCAATAACTAAACCTGCCGCCGTATTTAAAAGCGCTAATGCGACCCCGCCTGTAATTGCGGTAGGATGTGATACGCCGGTTTTGCTTATTACGTTAAATGAAATCATAATTCCAAGTATAGTTCCTAAAAGTCCCAAAAGAGGCGCCATAGTTATAAGCGTATCCAGTACCCACATATATCTTTCCATTTCTTTTGTATGTCTCATAGCTTCTTCCGTCAAAACTTCGTCTCTTTCGTCTCTCGACAAGCACAAATTATCAAACCCGGCTAATAGTAGCGACGAATAAATTCCGGGATGTTCTTTACAATACTCTTTAGCCTTTTTCAGCCCGTTATCGGTTTTCAAAATGCTTTTGATTTCTTCGCTAAAAGAAGAACCGGTTTTCAGTACGCCGTGCAAAAAATAAAATCTCTCTACTATTACTGTAATTGCAACTAAAAACAGCAGCAGCATAACATACATTAACGGACCGCCGTCGAAAAGTATTCCAATAGTGTGAATTATATTCATTTTTAATCCTCCTTGTATCTTTTTTAATATTAATTATTTCAGTTAGTCGTTTTTTAATTTAAAATGTATTTTTATTATAAAAGTCAGCGAATTTCTTTTTATACCATGAGGAAAAGCCGGAAAAGGCGCCGATATCTTTATTGTTTTAATGGCAGAGCGATTCAGCGTTCCGTATTGTGACGATTTTTCTACCCTTTCAAAAACTAAGCCGCCGTTTTTTAATACCTTAAATAATACGTTTACGTATCCTTTCATTCCTTCTTTTCTTGCATATCTCGGATAAACTAAATTATTTATTATTTTAGATTTTATCTTTGCAAAGTATTTATCGAGGACGCTTGCCGGTATTGCAGCCTGTACATGGTAAACCTGCGGCTGCTGTATAATAGGATGGACAACAGGAACAGACGACGTTACCGGAATTTGACTTACCTTTACAGGTTTTACTTCCCTTGCAACTCTTGCAACTTTTTTAATTATCGGTTTTTTATAAATTACTTTTTTTATCTTCTTTACCGGAATGACCTTTTTTACAGGAACGACTTTTTTTTTATGATTAACGACTGCCTTCTTTTTTTTAGGAACGCTTATTACCGAAATAAGCATCGGTTTCACGTGCTTTATCGGTTTCATATAGTTTTTAACCATAATTGAAATTTCCGCTATTAAAAGCAGAAACATTACCTCAAGAATTATTGCAATAAGAAAAGAATACTTCAATCTTGTATTTTTATCTGAAAATTCCTTAACGACGTTTTCCATAATTTTTATTTTTTAGATTTTTTTTATATAATTATTTAAAAAGGTTTCCAGTGCTTTTTTTAATATTTCTAATGTCTCTATTTTTTCTGTAACTAATTGCTTTTTTATCGACGTTGATAGCCTCTATTATCATTTTATTTCCGGGATTTAATTTTCTTGCGGTCGTAAAATCTTCTAATGAACTGTTAAATTCTTTTAGTCCATATTCGGCTCTTCCTTTTAAAAAAAATGCATAATAATTTTTTGGATTATTTTTTATTATTTTATTAGAATAATATATCGCTTTTTTTAAGTGCGCAGGAGCACTGTTTTCATAGCTCATCGCAAGATTTAAGGTCAAAAAATTAACGAGTTTTTTTTCGGAAGCATAGCTTAATCCTTTTTTATATTGCTTTATTGCATCGTTAATCCTTCTTTTTTTTAAAAAATTATTGCCGGTTAATAAATAATTAAGAGCAGTTCCGTTTTTTAAAGACGATAAAAATTTATTTGGATTCTTAAAATTTTTTGTTTTTAATACCGCAATAATAGACCTTTTATAATAATCAGTGCTTAGGTTATATCGTTTTTTAAACTGCAGTATATTTGCCTCCAGTTCGTAAGTGTATGGATTCTTATTTTCTTTTACAGCTTTATTTGCGTATTCTAAAGCGGAATCGTATTTTTTATTTTTTAAAAAATTGACCGCTTTATCGTAATTTTTCTCCCATTTTACGCTTGATGCCGCATAAGCCCCGTTTGCGGATAAGAAAACAATATAAGCAAATATCGTTAAGCATAAAAAGCTATAAAAAAATAACCTAAGATCTTTCTTCATGAATTTTTATTCTCCCTGTAGTATTAATTTAATTATTAAACTATTAATTATTTTTGTTTTTTAAAATCCTCCAGAAAATATATTCTATTTTCTGGAGAAGATGATTACTTACCTTGAGAGGAGGAAGTAAACAATAACTATTATATACAATTAATATTACAGAATTATTACATTTATATTAAATTATGTTACAATTTGTTACAGAATTGTTACATAATTGTTACAGAAATGTTTATTTTGAAATTTATTTTCCCAAACCTATAAAATGTACCACGGGCGCTTTTTCCTTTTCCGCCAGCGTTTTGATATATGCAACGACTTTATGATAAGATCTAACCCCTTTTACTCCTATCCATTCCTGCTTAAACTGCTGATAACCGTCAACCTTTAACAGAGTAGTGGGGGTATATTGGTTTTTGCGGCTAACTTTAAGCGCCGGACCGTTTCCGCCTAATTTTATAGGAATATATTTTTTAGGAAGTTTAGAGCCTAATTTTAATCTAAGTTTTTGAATTTGGGAGCAAACACCGGGGTTTAATCTCTTTTTTACCGTCAACTTTAAATATTTATAAGGCTTACTATTAACAGGTTTTCTCGTAAAACCGTTTATTATAGCCTTCGCATTGGCATCCCACTGACTCATAGGCGGAAGGTTAAATATAGATTCTATAGTTTTAACTATTGAAACCTGCGAATATCTCTGCTTTACCAGCGCGCCTTTTTTAACATAAGGACCCATCATCAGCGCCAGCGTTCTGTGTGCCGAAATATGGTCGGCTCCCGATTGCGCATCGTCTTCGGTTAAAAAAACCAATGTATTCTTCCATATTTTAGAATGCGATAAAAATGATATTATTTTTCCTGTAGCTTCGTCGTTATTGGCGACAAAATATTGAGGAGTATAATAGCATGGCTTTAATCCTGCCGTATGGTCGTCCGGCAGCCAAATATATGTAAAATCCGGAAATTTATTTTCTTTCAACTTTTTTTTCGCCCATTTTATAAAAATTTTTGCCCTCGTCGTGTCCAATATATCCCTGTTCCAGCCCGGATATTCCGAGACTATGTGCGCTTCCATACGCCTGTTTACGCCGTTTATGCGCGTATGCGCCACAAATTCGCCAAAATCTGCAAAACTTATATGATGAGCTAACATATCGTTAAATAGGTAAAGTTTATACGGGTATGAAATCCAAATATTAGTCAAATGAACATTTAATTTTTTCATAAGCCTGTTTCCGATATAAGCCGGATTTAAAAAGGTATCTTCTTTGTCCGGTTTTGCAGGCATTAATAGAGTTCTGCTCTGAGGATACCGGAGTCCCCTGCCGGAGTAATTTTCGGGCCAGACCCTTTGAACATAATCGGAATCAGATGCTCCGGTTGTCCATTCATGACCTTGCGCCGTTACCTCTCCGTCTGCGTAAAAATTTACGAACAGCGCATATTTATCAGCCAATTTATAAAGATTAGGCAATTCCTTTTGATTATACAAATCAAGGTGCGGGTCTGCCCATTTACCAGCTCGTTTATAATCGCCTAAATCTTCGTCGAATGTTTTATTTTCACGCAAAATAAATACTATATGCTTAATATGCTTTCTTAAAAATTTTACCTCCGCTTCTTCCTTTGCTTTTCTTTCCATTCTCTGCAAATGTGTAAAACCATCATCCGTTAAAGCCAAGTGCGTTAAATAATTTTTGTTTTTTAAAAAATAATTTATTCTAACTTTTTGAACTGCGCCGTGCATAAAACTGCCAATCCATTGATACTCTAAATTTGGTCCTGCGCCTAAGCCTTTAGCGTCGGTAATAAAAATAGATTTACCGGCAGAAGTCAAAGACGTCGGATACCATGCAGTCGGAATTAAGCCTATGGATTTATAATCAGACAAATCAAACGCTTCTACGTCGTTATTGCCGGCATTAGCCACATAAAAATATTTGCCGCTAATGGTTATTCCGTCCGGATAACTTCCGTAAGGAGCATGTTTATACGGGCTTATGTGAATTATTTTTACAATTTTAAGACTTGCCGTATTTACTACAAAAATCCTGTCATTATTGGATGCTGCGATTAAAGATATAGAACTGCCGGCGACCGAAGCGATAGCAGTAGGATGCATTCCTGATGTAGGATTTGGATTATTATCAAAAGATATTTTGCCGAGATATTTCAGAGAAGTATTAAATATTCTTACTTCGTCCCCGCCCCAGTCGCTCACGATTAACCTTTTTCCTTTATCTGCCAGACTTACGGCAAAAGGGTAAGGACCTGCATTTGCATATTTTACCGCTCCCGTCTTTACGTTTATTTCAGCGACGGAATTAGAAAGAAGACCGGTTGCGTAAATATATCTTTGGTTTTTAGATAACGCAACGTAATCAGGATAAAAAAGATAAGGCTTTATATTTTCATGCCCCTGATATTCGTAAGGATACTGGCTGCTTGGAAATTTCTGCCATTTAAGCCGGTAGCATCTTACTGCTTTGAGCCTTCCGTTTATGTATTTAACGGCTAAAATATTTCCGGAAACCCCTCCGGCAGCGTAAATAGTCCCGTTTTTACTTACGGTCAGACCCTGAAAAAAACTTTGATCTCTGATGATAGTAGTTGGTACAGCAGAATTAGGCACGCGCGCGATACTATCTGCATATATTAAAGAGGTAGCATAACCCCGGTTGTTTTTAATATTTGACTTTTCAACATACTGTACTATCGGCCCTAAATACGGCAAATCATATTCTCCTTCAAATGCTTCAAGCTCTGCCAGCGGTTTTAAACTTTTTCTGTTGTATATCTCTATTTTTTGTATTTTTTTTGAAGGATTTGTTAAAACGATTACATAATTTTTATAAATTTTAACATTCGTGGGAAAATTTTCCGTAGCGCTTAACAATCCGACGGGGCTTATCAAGCGTCCGGTCGGAAGTTTATGGGTATATTCCTTAATGTTTTCCTTAGTAATTTTAACCGGAATATTTTTTAAAAATTTACTCGGTAAATCATGATTTGGAATGAGATTATCCGCCGAAGAACTTTTAGAATAACCCAGCAAAAAAACAGCGAAAATAGTTATAACTGCAGTTATCATAAAGATTTTATATCGGATATTCCGCTTTAAATTAACTTTCATAAATATACCCCGAATTTTAATTTATTATAATTTTAGATCTATAAAAAATAAGCTAAATATCATAATTTTAAAAAATTGATATTTAATCTTTTTCATAAATCCTCCCACTTGTATTTATTAAAATTAAATTTATCAAGTTTTATAACATTTTCTTTTATGAAATTTTTTTATTTATTTCAGAATATGGTTTAATCTACATTTAATTATTGTTAACATTTTTTATTCCTTTATAATCTTATCAAACTAATGTTACAACTTTATGACAGTTACGTGAAATAAAGTTTAATTTTGTTGCATACATGTTATATCGCAGAAATGTTGAAGAAATGTTATACGTTATTATGTTAAAAAAATATGCTGAAAGTCTTACACTGACTTCCAGCATATTTTGCTTTGAGAGAGGAGAATAAAGCCGTGCATCATCTTAGAACATCATGGTTGCGGATAAGAAAATTTCACGAGGCGCACCCTGCCAAGCCTGCAATATTGAACCGGTTGGTCCTGTAGTATAATAATTATATATATTATCTCCTGAACCTCCGGCATTATAAGTTTCCATCGTATTATATTCCTTATTAAACAGATTCGACACCGATAAAGTTATTTTTGTATATTTTAATTCTGGCATAAAATTATTTAATTCTTTAGTTTTTACTCCCAAAGAAAGATTTACTAAATTATATGCCGGCAAAGTGGTATCGGTAGGATATCCGGCGCCTATTGCATAACTCCAGAGATATTCGGAGCCGGTATAATCATCCCATAATTTTATTGAATAAATATTACTATTTACCGGTAGTTTATAAAATACTCCGGCATTAAAAGATGTACGCGGAGTATTTGGGTCGGCATCACCAGCGTAGCTTATACCGACATTAGTATAACTTTTTATAATAGAATCTGTAAGGGCTATATTTGCAAATAAATGTAAATCTCTGACTGGATTTTCGGACGCATCGATATTTACCCCTCTATCCATGTTTTCAGCTAATGCGTTATAATATATAATACCATGGTTTACTGTTGATACAGCATTAGATATATTTTCATTGCTGAAAATAGTCTGAAAATAATTTGCATTTAAAACAAAACTGCGTAAATATAAATTTTTTCTTATCAAAAACCTGACGCCTGCTTCAAATCCCTCGCTCCTGACAGGTTTTGTACCTGCAAGGTCAAGGTTTCCATGTTGAAAACTTCTGTCGTTAGGATTTTGATAATCTATAGACCAGTTGCCGAATAACGATATATTTTTATCAAGCATGTAATTTAATCCCAATGACGGTTCCATTTCATAAAAATTTTTATTTACCGCAGGAATTTCGTTTGCGAAGTAATATTTCTCCGGTCCATTGATATAATATGGATAATAAGTATAAGCGGCGGCATTATTGTATTGGTTTTGGAAGCTTACATAATCTATTCCAGGGGTAATAGTTAAACTTTTTAGCGGATTTATAGCATCCTGTAAATACAGCGAACTGTATTGCAAATCTGTTTCAAAAGCCTGGTAACCTAACGTATCATTAGGATAAAAAGGCGCTACTGTTTGACCTTCTGAACCGTCGTAAAGGTCTGATAATGTGCTATATATATCATATTCGCCTAATTTAACATTATTTTTCCATAAGTGATAGTTAAAGGATAATTTTTCGCCGATTATATTCGTAGGAACTGCATAATATTCTTCCGCCATTCCGTAACCTGCGGCTAATCCTTCAGGCGTATCTCCGTAATGGTCAAGCATATAATGGTATCTATCCGCATGCATATACCAAACCATGCTATGCAAAGATAAGTTTTTAGCAAGATTCAAATCTAACTTTGAATATACTAACTCCACTTGGTTAGTAACGTATTTTTCCCAGTCATTTTCGCTTAATTGAGAATAAAATCCAGTAGTCTGTTGACTGTAAAGCGGAGCGTTAGAAACGCCGTAGCCGGAAGTATTTACGCCTGGAATCGGATTTACCGGAGTTCCTTCGGAAAACGCATAATCTTTATACCTTACATAATATGCTCCTAAACTAAACGAATTTCCGTTAAATAATTTCTCAAGTTTTCCATAAAATGCATAGGCGTGGTCGGGTGCGTTATAGTTTGTATTTAAAAATGTGTCGGTATGCGTATAACCTGCCGCCATGACGCCGTCCCATCCGTCATGCATGCCGGTTGATATTTCATCGTCAAGAGAATAACTGTCATAGCTTCCATACGATAAATTTACTTTATCGTACATTTTCGCAGTCGGCTGAACCGGAACAAAATTTACCGTGCCGCCGAGGCTGTCGAACCACCTGCTGTTTGGATTACCAGGTCCGTTAATAACGTTTATACCCTGAAAAAAATTTGCAAATGGTAATTCCATAGTATCAAAATGACTGTCGTAACTGGCTCCCAAATACATCATCGGAACGCCGTCGAATAAAAAACTGACAGCATTGTCATCAAGATCTTGTCCGCCGCGCCATGGATAAGCCGCTTTTACTCCGTTTACAACTACGGAGTCCCTTCCCATAGACCCGCCTGCTGCTCCGCTGACTGCATTGACGTTTACGCCAGGTACTGTGGTTAAAGCATTCGCGATACCGCCGCCCATAGAAGCAATAGCATTAATCTGCTTTTTTGTTACAAGATGCTCTGATTGCGTAGATTTAAAAATATGCTTCTTAGTAAATTTTCCGCTTATCTTTTTAAGCTGCTTTGTTTCATTGGATAAGAGGTTTGAAATAGCGGATGATGTTGCTTCTCCTAAGTAAACTGGAGCATTTGAACCTGACGCGTAGGAATAACCGACAAACGTAAAAAATGTAAAAATAAACTGCATACATACGACTAATGCGCCGATAGGATAAAAACTTCGTTTTTCCCTTTGCGTATTCCGTGACATAACTGCTCCTCCTAATAACGTTTAATTTCATTTTGATTATCATTGCAAAATTTCTGATTCATCATCATATCAAATGGATGTTACAGCCTTATGACGTTTGTGTTAAATAATGTTAAATTTTATTGCAGATTTGTTACAGGAATGTTAAGGAATGTAATATTACATTTAATTATACAAATTTGTAACAATAAACAATTGAATGATTGTGCTATATCTAA
>DAHXMB010000020.1:0-3760 GCA_027365695.1 Candidatus Acididesulfobacter sp.
TTTTAAATCGGCGTTGGCATTATCATCTCCTGCAATTTTATTTCAAATTTTTATTGCAAAATATCGTGTAGTCCCCATAGAAAAAATGAGATATAGGAATATCAAGGGTTTTTGGACTTTAGTGGTGAAGTTGGGTTAATAAATTGCGCTATGTCTTTTTTGATAGAATTGACAAAATCTTTAGGATTGTACTCGCGAATGTTTTTATAATTTTCATCAACGTTAGCAAATACAACGTGCAAGTGCGTATTTTTAAAATCATTTCCGCCGCTGTGTAGAGCTGCGACAAAAGTTTTTGATGCGCCAAAATATTTTTCGTCTAACATTTTTGATAATTTTTCTAAATTTTTATCCGGAGAATTCAAAAACTCGCGCGGAAGCTGCACGACTAATCTGCGCTGAATGACTGCATTTTTCCTTTTCGGCAACAATTCGTCTTCAATATCTTTAAAAGCTTTCTTTGCATGCTCTTTATCGCCATAGACCGCTAAAGCTTCTTTTTCACGGCAAATATAATCAACAAATTTAGAGCTTCTACCCCTATTTTGAACGCCTGAAATATTTTGTGCGTTCGTAAACAAAATATGAGACATATTACCTTTGAATCCGCCGGAATGAGATGAAAAATTTGCACGTGCAGAACCACTTACTATATGCAATTTTTCATTTTCTCTTTTCGGTCTTTTTGTGTATTTGCTAATTCCGCCTAAATTCCCGAAATCCATTTTTTTAAATCCTCTACTTATTTTTAATAGCACCGCAGGTCTCAATTCAAGCGAAGCTTGAGTATTGAGCAACCGCAACTACTCTAAAAACTAAATTAATTCTCTACTGCTGATAATTCTCTACTACTGAATCAAAATATTCATTCATATCATCGTCTTTATTGCTTTTTTGATTTATATTTTGATTGTTATTAATTATATTTTGCAATTTTTTTTCTAATTCCTCAGCTGAAATATAACCAAAATATTTAACGATTAGTCCGCCGTAGATAAATTTTTTGTGATCGTTTCCTTTTCTCATTCTTATTTTTGCTGACTGTTCCACCGCTGCATAATATTTTTTTTTAATTTCTGCAAGCTCTGCTTCTAATTTTAATCTCTCATCACGGAGCCGCAAATATTCTTCGTAGTCATCTTTTTTGTTCATTGTTTTTATTTTTGTTTTTACCTCTTTTAACTTTTCAATTATTTCTTTTTTCATTATTTTAATCACCTCTTTATCTCTTTATATTTATTTTTTTTATTTGCTCATTAAAACTCGTTATTTTATTTTTATTAAGATAATCTTCTATATCTTTTATTCTAATTAAGATTTTAGTTTTAACTTTGTAAGCAGTTATTTCACGATTATTGATCATTCTCCTAATTGTATCCTTATGGCAATTTAAGTATTTCGCAGTTTGAATTACATCTAAAAATTGAGTTTCGATGTTTGTTTTCATATTAGATTTTTTTAATTAATTTAGTTTTTAGAGTAGTTGCTCAATACTCAAGCTTCGCTTGAATTGAGACCTGCGGTGCTTTTTTATTTGTTATATATTATATTATACTAACTAAATTTGTATTGTCAAGTGATAATTAAAATAAAATGAAATTTATTGATTTATATAAATTAAAATGATATATTTATAATTAAATTAAAATAAATGCTAAAAAATAAAATATGGGAAAAAGAGAAAGGACAAAAGAAGAAAAAGAGTTTTATAAAAATTTAGGACAAAAAATAAAAAAGGTTCGCATTGAAAATGGGATAAGTCAAAAAAAACTTGCAAACTACTTAAATACAAGTCAGCAAATTTTAACTAATTATGAAAAAGGAACTGTAAGTATTCCTTTTTACATAACTGTAAAAATAACTGATTTCTTAAATATTTCTATTGATTTTTTAATTGCCGAATCTGGAAGCGCTGAAGAATATTCCGCTATTTATAAAATAGATTTTGAATCTTTTTATATCGTATCAAAAACTTTTATCGAATCTAAAACGTCTGAAGAAATAGAGCAAAGATTAATAGAACTTTTCGGCTACATTATTGACGAAAAAAACTTAGTTTTAGAACATTTTTTATTAAATGAAATCAACAAGATATTTACAGCTTTAAAAATTAAGATACCATTTGAAGCAGAACTAGAAACCAAAAAAATGCATAAGTTTATAATTGATAATATTCCGGCTATTTTAATTTCAAAAAATAATATTATTATCGATAAATTTGTATGGACTGTAAATTTAGCTTATTTCGTTTATAATTATATTGAAACTAATGTAAATTTAAAATCTATGAAAAGAGATAACGAAAATAAAGATAAAATAATCATAAAATATAATAAAGAGCTTAATTTAAATAGTATAGAATTTAAAAAATTAACATAAAATTATTTGAGGTGTAAAAATGTTTACAGCAATACTTAAAAAATCCGGTCCCTGGTGGATCGGCTGGATAGAAGAAGTCCCCGGCGTAAATTGTCAGGAAAAAACCAAAGAGGAATTAATAGAATCTTTAAGAACAGCGCTTAAAGAAGTTTTTGATATATATCGCTCCGAAGCCAGAAAAGAAGCCGGAACGGATTTTGAAACAGAGCTTATAGCTTTATGAAGCGAAAACAGCTTGAGAGACACTTAAAAGCTTGCGGATGTCAGTTTGAACGTGAGGGTGCAAATCATTCATGGTGGCATAATCCTATTTTAAATAAATATTCTACCGTTCCGAGGCATAAAGAAATTGACGATAATCTTGTCCGTAAAATTTGTAAAGATTTAAGTATCTCTTTTCCTTAATAAATAATCACCCTTTAGCGCACATAAAAATTATATATGCCTTATTAGTTAATAATTTCAATAAGTTATAAGCTATATATCCACTTTCACACGGTAGAAGTCGGCGGTTCGAGACCGCCCGTGCCTACCAACAAAAACCGCAGTAAATAAGCCGCTTAGGTAAAATACTTCTTGACAAATATATGTATAAAAATGTATAAATATGAATAGAAATGACATATTTTTACTACCATATTACTACTATTTACTACTATTAAAATGGCTTCAATTTACAGGAAAAAAGGCGGCGATATCTGGTATTACGGCATAACCTACCAAGGCAAGCGATATCAGGGAACTACCAAGACTACCGATAAAAAATCCGCTCAATTTATCGCAGAATCCATGCAGACGGATTTAGCAAGGGAAAAACATAACCTGCCGGTTTTAAATAAAAATATCAATAGCTTTGGCGATCTATTTCAGGATTATCTAAAAAATATTATTAACTCCTCAAGAACGATACAAGTTAAACAATGGATATCTATACATTTTCTGCCTGTTTTTAAAGACAAAGATACAACGAGCATTACACAATCCGATATAAAAAATTATCAATTATAAAGAAGATTATAAATTATGGCAATGTCTAAAAACTCCGGTAAAAGAGAATCGGAAATATTGAGACCGTTCAAAATTTTGTGTCAATCCTGTATAATTAATTTATAATTTATAATTAATTAATTAATTAATTTAATCAGGAGAAGACAAATGGAACAAGAACAAAAACAAGAACAAGAAATTTCAAATCCGCAGCAAAAATTTAATTTTGATAAAGCCGTAAAAGATCTTATGGACGGCAAGAAGCTTAACGGCAAAGACGGTATTCTGGCTCCTTTAGTAAAGCAGTTAATAGAAGCGGTATTAGAAGGCGAAGTAGAATCTCACATCTCCCGGAAAGTATTAACAGGCAATAACAACAGAAAAAACGGTTATT
>DAHXMB010000022.1:0-6858 GCA_027365695.1 Candidatus Acididesulfobacter sp.
AATTTTAAATCGGCGTTGGCATTATCATCTCCTGCAATTTTATTTCAAATTTTTATTGCAAAATATCGTGTAGTCCCCATAGAAAAAATGAGATATAGGAATATCAAGGGTTTTTGGACTTTAGTGGTGAAGTTGGGTTAAAAACAAATAAATCTGCCCCTTTATTAAGAGAAAACGGTCGCTGTCCCTGTTTATATACCTGTTTATAT
The DNA here is from genome assembly GCA_027365695.1 of Candidatus Acididesulfobacter sp. Taxonomy (GTDB): domain Bacteria; phylum SZUA-79; class SZUA-79; order Acidulodesulfobacterales; family Acidulodesulfobacteraceae; genus Acididesulfobacter. Next base: position 210 of record DAHXMB010000022.1, read on the forward strand.
CGGATATGATTTATTATTCCTAATTTACGGATTGATAATCCATAAATTTTAATTAATTTATGGATTTTATATGATGCCTGTTGTATAATAAAGATATGATGATTAAAAGAGCATATAATCTTAACGAACTGATAAAACCCAATAAAGTTTTAATAATTTACGGACCGCGAAGGGTGGGGAAAACCACGCTTCTTGATAATTTTTTAAAAGATACTGCGTTAAAATACAAACTAGATTCCGGCGAAAATATAAGGGTGCGGCAAATATTGGGCTCCCAAGATTTTAAACAGATACTTGAGTACACTGAAGGCTATGAACTTTATGCAATCGATGAAGCTCAACAGGTTCCATCTATAGGAATGGGACTCAAAATATTAGCCGATAATATTAAAGGTATTTATATAATAGCTACAGGCTCATCGTCATTCGACTTATCTTCTATGACGGGGGAACCTCTGACAGGCAGAAAAACGACCATATTGCTTTATCCGCTTGCACAAAAGGAACTGCTCGCTTTATATAACAGGTTTGAACTCAAAGAAAGACTGGAAGATTTTTTGATATTCGGGTCTTATCCCGATGTTATAACTGCGGTAAACAAAAAAGAAAAAATAGAAGTGCTTGAGGAATTAGTTAACTCTTATCTACTGAAGGATGTATTGGCATTTGACAATTTAAAGTCGTCTAAAACTTTAATTGACCTTTTAAAACTTTTGGCATTTCAGGTAGGAAGCCTCATATCGTTCAACGAGCTTGCCGTGAAGTTAAGAATAGACGTTAAAACCGTTGCAAAATATCTGGATGTTTTAGAAAAAACTTTTGTTATAAAAAAATTAGGCGGTTTTAGCAGGAATTTAAGAAATGAAATAACAGCCAAGGCAAAATACTACTTTATAGACAACGGTATAAGAAATGCCGTCGTTTCCCAGTTTAATTCATTAGAAAACAGGGATGATGTCGGTATTCTCTGGGAGAATTTTATATTTATGGAAAGAATAAAAAAGCTGGCGTATGAGAGGGTTATGCCCGTTAATTTTTATTTCTGGAGAACATACGACGGTAAAGAAGTTGATTTAGTGGAGGAAAACGAAGGAATTTTGTCTGCTTACGAATTAAAATGGACCAAAGATAAACATAATAATAAAACGCACGCTTTATGGAATAAAACATATCCGAATCCGAAGGCACCATTGTCGGTAATTAACAATAAAAACTACTTAGATTTTGTGCTATAACTAATGCCGGCAGGAAGGAGTAAGAGTAAGCTGTAAGAGTAAGAATAAATAAATCTGTTCCATTTAATTTTAATTTTCTTTAATTTTCACTTTAATTTTTATTCCCTTTATCTTAAAAAACGTGATATAAGATTTTAAAAAATATCTTATTTTAAGTGAGGTTTAAGATGTTTACCGACAGTTGCCGTAAAGTCCCTTGATTTATCAATGGGGATATAAGGCAATGATTTTTTGTATTTAAAAATCAATATTTTTCTTGTATTTAAACCTATTTTATAACATAATATCTATTATGATTAAAGCCTATAAATACAAATTATATAAAACAAAAAGATTAAAGCATCTGCACAGGCTTATAAATATATCCGCCGGTATTTATAACCATGCAATAGCTTTGCATAAAAGATATTATAGGTTATACGGCAAAAGTCTTAATAAATATGTTCTTCAAAAACATATAACCAAACTTTAAAGACTTTCTAAATATAACTATTGGAACGAATTAGGCTCTCAAGCTATTCAAGAAATAACGGAGCGTATAGACAAAGGATATAAAAAGTTTTTCAGACATATAAATAAAAGACCGCCGGCATTCAGAAAAAAAGCTAAATATAAGTCATTTGCATTAAAAGGAACGGTAGAATATAAAATAGACGGCAATGCTTTAATAATTAACAAAAAACATTATAAATTATGGCTGTCAAAAGAAATAGACGGCGGCATTAAAACATTAACGGTTAAAAGAGATACTCTGGGGGATATTTATATTCTTATAACATTGGAAGATTATTCTAATCCTAAACATACGACATCGGGTAAAAGCGTGGGTATGGATTTCGGATTGAAAACATTCCTGGCTATGTTTGACGGCTATTGTTTAGATTATAAATATTCACCGCTGTACTTTTTGCAATCGTTAAACAAAATCAGACAATTATCGAAAGCGGTTTCTAAAAAGAAAAAAGCTTCTCATAATAGAAAGCAGGCTATTTTAAGTCTTGCAAGACTTCACAGGAAAATATCTAATCAGCGCTCTAATTTTTTCTTTAAACTTGCAAACTATTTAAGCGGATATGACAATATTTTCATTGAAGACTTAAATCTAAAAGCAATGCAAATGTTATGGGGACGCAAGATAACCGATGTATCTTTCGCTAAATTCATAAAGATTTTAGAAACTAAAACTAAAGTCGTTAAGATAGACCGTTTCTATCCGTCAAGTAAAACCTGCTCGGACTGCGGATATATCTATCATGACTTAAGCTTAAAAGAAAGATACTGGTATTGTCCTAAATGCGGAATGTTTCACGACAGAGATGAAAATGCCGCTAAAAATATCTATACGGAAGGTTTTAGAGTGTTAAGAGAAGGGGCATCTTCTTTTGAAGTAGGTAGAGTTAGACGGACTTTGTCCGCATCTGCCGTTGATACCAGAATCCCCCGTCTTTAGGCGTGGGGGAGTATGTCAATTAAGGAATAGACAAATTAAAAGTTATTAACACTTAAATCTGCTCTTCTATTGTTTATAGGAAAAATATGGTACAATATTTTATGAAAAATATGGAAAAGATATATGGAAAAGATAATTGATAAAAACATCGATATCGCAAAAAAAATCATTACGGAAGAAGCAGAAAAAGCCGGCTATCAGGTTGACGGGATAATTTTATTCGGCTCAAGAGCAAGAGGAGATTATAAGAAAGACAGCGATTATGATTTTTTTATTATTTTAAAGCAAAATATTTCTCATGATGCCGAAAATAAATTATTTGTAGCTTTAAACAGAAGAATGAATAGATTAAATATAGATAACGATATAATTATAACTTCATCAAGCGAACTTAAAAAAAATAATAATGTCGGAAATATCACTTATTACGCCCTTAAATATGGAGAGGCCGTATGAATGAGGAGATAGTTAATGAATGGATTAAATATGCCGACGAAAGTTTAAATGCGGGCAAACAACTTTTTAAAAACAATCCAGACGAGTTTAAGACTACAGTATGTTTTCTTATGCAGCAGGGAGTAGAAAAATATTTGAAAGCATACTTAATTTCTAAAGGTATCGAAATTAACGAAACTAATAAAAATAAGATTCATAATATAGGAAAATTAATTAACGATTGCGAAAAAATAGATCCAAGTTTTAACGAACTTTTTAAATTAGATCCTGAAATTTTATCAAACTACGCCGTAAATTCAAGATATCCGTTTCTTTCCAAAGCAATAACATTAGAAGATGAAAAAACTGCTATATCTATTGCCGAAGAGATAAATTCTTTCATCAAAGAAAAAATAAAACTTTTATACCTTTAGTCCTTTAAACGACATCTCCATTAATTGTTGTATGACCTGACAGCAAACGTAGTCGGCAGTGAGCAAATAAATAAATCTGTCCCATTTATTTTTAATATTGTAAAAATTTCTGGAATATTATTTAATTCCGTGATATTATATAAGCATATGTCTTACATTATGTAAGGAGGTAAGCGATAATGTCTAACGAAATAGCAAAATTGACAAGTAAAGGGCAGATGACGATTCCCGTTAAATACAGAAAAGCCTTAAATATTAAAAAAGGCGATTCTGTTTTAGCGATACTTGATGGGAAAGAAATTCGTTTGAAAAAATTAGAAATAGTAAGTCCATTAAGCGAAAATGACCCTATATGGAAAATTATAGGTGTCGGTGAGAGTAATAAAAAAGATATTTCGGCAAACCACGATAAATATCTTACTGAAGGAGAAATAAAACATTGGGCCGAATAATGGTTGATACTAGCGCAATATACGCTCTTCTTGATAAATCCGACGCAAATCATAATGATGCGGTTAAACTTTTAAAGACAATAGCGATAGAGAAGAAGGACGTTATTCTTACTAATTTTATTGTTGCCGAAACCCATGCATTAATTCTCATAAAGCTGGGCAATAAACTTGCAAACTACTGGCTCAAAAATTTATGCTGGCATATAGAACGGGTGTCCGAAGAAGATGAAGAAAAGGCAAAAGATATTATAAACGCCTATATAGACAAAACATTTTCCTATACCGATGCGTTGACATTTGCCGTAATGACCAGAATGAATACTGAAACTGCTTTTACTTTCGATAAACATTTCACTCAATACGGTTTTAAAATGTATAATATCTTAAAATAAAAAGGTTAGCTATTCATTCTTTTATTCCCGTATGTATTTGCTCAGAATAAATAAATCAGAATAAATAAATCAGACACCTTTATTCTCAACATCTTATTTTATCCGTTTATCTTAGCAAAGGCAGGCAGGAGTAGGAGAATAAATAAATCTGATACCTTTATTATTTTTATTATTAATTTATCCCCTGAACTTAATAATGTGATTGGTATAAGAGGCAGCGGTAAATCTGCAATTATAGAAGCTGTCAGATATTCTTTAAATATGTTTATTGCATAATATAATTAAAAAAAGCAATCATTTCTTCGTATATATTATATATTTATACCAATATTTATGGAAATAATCAAATTTATAAAAAATAGTGGTGTAAAATAACGAGAAATAAAGCATATGTTTTTATTAAAAAACTTATAGAATTCCAGTCTGGAGTAAGAAAATAAATAAATCTGACCCCTTTAATTGCTTTAATTGGATAACAGAAAAATAATACTTGACACTTCCGCTTACGGCTTTTATCAGTAAGTTAAAATATGCTATAATTAATTATTATGGAAAAGATATTAGACAAAAACATCGAGATAGCTAAAAAAATAATTTCCGAAGAAGTCGAGAAAGCCGGATACAAGCTTGATAGAATAATACTATTCGGTTCCCGAGCAAGAGGGGATTATAAAGAAAGTAGCGATTATGATTTTTTTGTGGTGATAGATGATAAAGATATATCAAGGGAAAATTACAAAACAATTTTAAGAAATATTTATAATAGAATGGATTTAAGCGCAGACGTTATAATAAAGTCAAAATTACTTTATAATCACCAGCAAAACGGAACTGGTTTTTTATCTTATTACGTAAATAAAGAAGGAATAAGCTTATGAAAGAAGATGCACAAATATTCCTCCAAAAAGCCGAAAAGGATTTAAAGATCGCAAAAAGTTTATCTATTGAAAACCATGACTTTTACGAAGGTATTTGTTTTCATTGTCAGCAAGCCGCAGAAAAATATTTAAAGGCTTATTTAATAAATAATAACTCAGAATTAGATTTTACCCATAAGATTAACAAATTATTAAAAGATTGTGAAAAATTAGATACGGATTTTGGCGAACTCAGAAATATAAATATAAATAACTTAACTATATATGCCGTAGAATCAAGATATGAGGAAATACCTGAACCGTCTTTAGAAGACGTCAAAGATGCAATATCTATCGCCGAACAAACAAAATCTTTCGTTTTAAACAAATTTTGAAACGGGAAATCCGTCATTCCTCTCTTTATTATTCTTGCATATCTTGGGGAAATTATGTCCTTAATTTCCCTTTTTCAAAGCGGCAACATATTCACCTGTGTCAAGGCACGTCCTTGACACAGGTGAATATGTTGCCGCAAGGCAAAATGACGGGGGTATTTATAAATAAAAGAAAAAATGTCTGTCCCTATTTCCGTAGATTAAACCTTAAATCGCCGTTTTTCCGAATCGCTTAATTTGCAAGAATTTGCAAGTGCTGGGGGGGGGGGTATTTTTATTTTATTGACAAGGCGGTTCTTATATTACCTTAAATCACCGTTAGAAACTTGAAAACCACCCTCAAGTTATTGTATAATATAGGTGTTAATCAAATAAAAACAATAACCCAAAAGGTGGCGCTTATAATGAAAAGTTTATCACTAAAATTAAAAATGAGCAACGAAAAAATTACTTCATTCGGCGGCAGTATTTTAATGACCGATTTTATTAAATCGATAGGCATTGAAGAAAGCCTTGATTCTCTCCTTCCTATTCCAGGAAGCAATAGAGGCTATAAGTCTTCCCAAAAAATATTATCCTTTATTTCTTCCATTATGTTATCCGGCGAAGGCAGATACGTTAATGTAGACCGTTTAAGGAAAGACGAGACTCTTAAAACGATATGGGGATTAAAGAATATACCGTACAGCACCAAAATAGGCGAATAGTTCTTAAAGAACGGAGAAAGTAACGGAGATTTTGCAATCGGAGATGTTAAGAAAACAGAATAAATAAATCAGACACCTTTATTCTCAACATCTTATTTTATCCGTTTATCTTAGCAAAGGCAGGCAGGAGTAGGAGAATAAATAAATCTGATACCTTTATTTGCTGATACCTTTATTTGCTGCCGCAATAAGCACGATAACCGATAAGGTTATAGAAAAGGTAAAGGAATGGCAGTCCCGTCCTCTTGAAAGATTTGGACATGCTATAATTTGATAGACACTCAGTTAAGAG
>DAHXMB010000029.1:0-6051 GCA_027365695.1 Candidatus Acididesulfobacter sp.
TATTTTTTTAATCAGATTTTTTTAATAGGTTCTTTTAATGCAGACCCTCATCCCGGAAATATCTTTGTTATCAATAATTCTACGATTGGCGTTATAGACCATGGACTTGTAGGAAACTTAACTAAGAATACAAGGCAAAAAGCTCTTAGTTATCTTATAAATTTTTTAAAAGAAGATTATGAACTTGCAGCTAATAATTTTATGGAAATATGTTTGGCTGAATTAAGCGAGAAAGAAGAACAAAATTTTAAGCATGATTTGATGGAGTTTATAGACAGCGTATCAGGAACACCTTTTAAAGAATTGTATAGTTCCGAATTACTGTTAGAAACATTAAAAATTGCAAGAAGACATCGGATAGTTGTTCCTTCAGAACTTTCATTGCTGTTTAAAGCGCTTCTTTCAATTGAATCTATTGCTAAAATATTAAATCCTGATTTTACATTTAGCATATTAAATCTTTATGATTTCGCAGAAGGAAAAATGTCAAATAAAGAAAAAGTTAAGTCTATAAAAGAATCATTTTTTGAAAAATTAAAAGATTACGGTGATTTTATAGCTGATTTTCCAAAAAAAGGCGAAAAAATATTACGTAAAATGTCTGAAGATAATTTTTCGATAGAATTTATTCATAAAGGTCTTGAAGGACTCGTTAATGCAATTGAAAAAGCGAGTAAACGGCTTGTACTTGGACTTTTGCTTGTTGCTCTAATAATTTCTTCTACTATTCTAATGTTGTTAGGAAGCTCGGCAACAATGGGGTGGATGGAAACAATGGGAACTATCGGCTGGATTATAGGTATGCTGTATTTACTTGTATTGCTGCTAAAAGGGTTAAAATGAAATATATATATAAAATATTACTAAAAAATAATAAATAGTATTATTAAAAAGCTTTAAAATAAATACAGCTATAAATGAAATAGATGAATATAATGAATTATATAACATTGATATAAAGCAAGAAATCATAAAATCTTTTATCAAAATAAATAAAAAAGAAGAATACTATAAACATAACAGTATTTATATTTTTTAAAATCTTTTATTATTTTATTATTATGAAAATATATAATATTAATGATTTAAATTTCAATTTTCAAAATTCTGTTTTGACTATCGGAAGTTTTGACGGAATCCATTTAGGTCATGCCAAATTAATGGAACTCACTAAAGAATCGGCCGAAAAATTAAATTCAAAGTCTATCGTGCTTACTTTTCATCCTCATCCTATGAAAACATTGAGACCCGAAAGAAAAATTCATTTAATCACTACTTTTGAAAAAAAAATTGAATTAATTGCAAAATTAGGCATTGATTATTTAATATATATTTCTTTCAATATTGAATTTGCAAAAATGCCGCCGGAAACTTTTGTTAGAAAAATTATATATGAAAAGTTTAAACCTTTAAAAATAATTATAGGAGAAGATTTTAGTTTTGGAATCGGTAAAACAGGAGACATTGCGATGCTTAACAGGTATTCTAAAGAATTTGGTTTTGAACTGTCGGTTGTAAGTCCCGTAAAAATAGGAGATAATATTATATCCAGTACTCTTATCAGGCAATTAATACTTAAAGGAGAAATTTCCAAAGTTAAAACATATCTCGGAAGATATTATTCTGTCCATGGAAAAGTTGTGAAAGGCAGCGATAGAGGCAAATCAATAGGTTTTCCCACGGCAAATATCATACCAGAGGAAGAGTTATTTCCTAAAGACGGAGTGTATGCATCATATGTTAAAATTAACGGCGTAAACTATAAAGCCATTACCAATATTGGTTCAAACCCTACTTTTAATGATGATTTGCGCAGAATAGAATCCCTTATATTTAATTTTGCAAGTGATATTTATGATAACGAAATTGAGGTTTATTTTATTGAAAGATTAAGAGATGAAATTAAATTTAATTCGGTTAACGCTTTGCAGGAGAAAATAAAAGAAGATATAGAATTTACAGAATTTATATTTCAATCCCAAAAGCTAAAAGTTTTTAAGTAAATATTATATTTTTAAGCCGAAAAGCTTTATTTTTTAAAAAAATTGTATTATAATTATATTAAATTATATTAAATTGTATTATAATTGTATTAAATTAAATTATATTAAATTAATAGTTATATTTGCTATATTTTTTTATTTTATGTAATTATGTTGTTCTATAATATAAAAATTATAATATAATTTAAATAAATGATAATAACAACCCTTAATCATGTATTAGAAACTATTTATAAGTTCTAATGTTAAATAGCTCTGGATTCCTGCCTGCGCAGGAATGACAACCAAAAAGTGAAATGATAAAACCTTGCAAAGTCATTCCCGCGAAAGCGGGAATCCAGTATATAAAGTTCTATTGCAGGATTAAGAACAAAGGATAATTGAGTTGAGCTATGTTAAAATTAAAGTTAAAACCGAATAAACTTTTTTTGAAAGAAAATTTATTATCTGGCAGCCGTATCTACGGTGTTATAAATTCTTTATCAAAGAAAAAAAATTTTAAGATTTCGGTTCTCGGTGTTTTAACCTCGTGTCTATTTTTAATTATCAGTTTTCTTTCATATTCGGTTTATTCAATTTTTAATTTTGCAGATACTCAAAAAAATTCGATGTATTCGCTGAATCCGTCATCTGCCGTATATTATAATTATAATAACGGTAATAATTTATACGGCGGCGGATTTTCTCCTTATATTTTCGGCAGCTTCCAGCATAGCAATTTTTTTACTTTTTTTGTAATTGCCGCAGTACTATCTTTTGTTATAGTATCATTAATGTTTTTATATTTTTACAAGCTAATAATTAAGCAGGATAATTTAGAACTAAGTTTGAGTTCAATTGAAAAAAACGCTCTTGAGGTGCCTTCTCTTATTTTCCATGAAATTAAAAACAATATAAATGCATTATCTCTTAATTCTAAATTGTTAAATTCTAAATTGAACAATTTAGAATTTTATTCAGGTAAAGATATTAATAATATTAATAATAACAATAATAATAATATTGCAGATAATTTTAAAAACACATCGGAAGCTAAGTCTGCCTTTGTCAAGATTGGCAGCATGATTGAATCTGAAACTGATAAAATAAATTTAACAATGGAAAATATAATAAAATTTTCTAAATCTTTTAAACCTGATTGTGAATATGTCTGTTTAGATTCACTAATTCGTGAATGTATAAACGATATTGATTTAAATTATTTTAATAATAATATTGATATTAATTTAAATATAGATGAACAAATTATAGTAAAAATGGATCCGTCTCTTATGAAACAGGTTTTTCTGAATTTAGTATCAAATTCAATTAATTCTTATAACGGTATGCCCGGTTCCGTTTATATATATTCATCTTATTATTTTTCTAAAGCAATGATAGTAATTGAAGATAAAGGAATAGGAGTCAGTAAAAATAATTTAAAAAAAATATTTGAACCTTTTTTTACGACAAGAGAAAACGGTACAGGATTAGGTCTTGCATTTGTTAAAAAAGTTATTGATTCGCATGGGTTTTCTATTGACATTGATTCGCAGCAGGATAAAGGAACTAAAGTATCCATTATTTTGAGCTGTGTTCTTAATTAATATAAATGAGTTCAATATTGAATATACTTTTAGTTGAAGATAATGAAGCATCACTTTTTGCGCTTTCAAATTATCTTGGAGCGGAAGGACATAATATCACCGAAGCTAAAGATTTTAAATCAGCAGTTAAAATCTTAGACGACAGCAAAAAAATTAATTTTATAGATGTAATAATAACCGATCTTAAATTACCCGACGGTTCCGGCATTGAAATCCTTAAAATAGTAAAATTAAAAAATTTTGATGTAGACGTATTGATTACGACAGGTTTCAGCTCTGTTAAAACAGCTGTTGAGGCAATTAAATCAGGAGCTTACGACTACATAACAAAGCCTATTAATCTTGAAGAATTAGACATTATATTAAAAAGAATTGTTTCTAAACGCAATTTATTAAGCGAGATAAATGAATTAAAAATACGGCTTGAAGATAAATTTAGTTTTGGGAATTTAATCACTAAATCAAAAAAAATGATAGAAATTATAAATATCGCTATTGCAGTATCTAATACAAATTCTACCGTATTGATAGAAGGAGAATCGGGAACAGGTAAAGAACTACTAGCAAACATTATCGTTAATAGCAGCGAAAGAAAAAATAAACCGTTTATAAAATTAAATTGCGCAGCGCTTTCTGAAACTATTTTAGAAAGCGAACTTTTCGGACATGAAAAAGGATCATTTACCGGCGCTGATTCTCTTCATAAAGGCAGATTTGAGGTTTCTGACGGAGGAACAATTTTTTTAGATGAAATAGGCGAAATTCCTCTTAAGACTCAGGCAAAAATTTTAAGGGTTCTTCAAGAAAAAGAATTTGAACGTGTAGGCGGCAATAAGACAATTAAAGTTGATATAAGAATAATAGCCGCATCCCAGGATATAGCCGATAAAGTTAAAAGAGGAGAGTTCAGACAAGATTTATACTACAGACTTAATGTAATAAATTTGAAAATTATTCCTCTCCGTGAAAGAAAAGAAGATATACCTTTGCTTGTTAATAAATTTACGGAAGATTTTTCTAAAGAAATGGGGAAAAATATTAAAGGCGTAAATGAAAAAGTTTTAAACATCTTGTTAGATTATAATTATCCCGGAAATATAAGAGAACTTAAAAATATAATTGAATTTATGGTTGCAATTTCTGCAAATGACGACATTATTAATGATGCTATTTTACCTGCTTATTTAAATGATTTAAAATATAAGAATAATTTATCTGATAATAAAAATGATAAAAACGAAGAATATGACGATAATATAATAAACGGCGGAGAAGAAAACTCCATAAAAATTCCGTTTAATATGCATCTTGAAGATGCCGAAAATTTAATTATATTAAAAACTCTTTTAAAAAATTCAAACGATAAAGTAAAAACCTCAAAAGCTTTAAATATAGGGCTTAAAACGTTGTATAGAAAATTAGAAACTATTAAAAATTTAAAACCTTAATTATCTTTTATTGTATTCTTTAATTTTTTTAAATATTTTAATGTCTTATTAGATTTTTTAATTTTTTCAGATAATTTTAAATATTTTTTAGCTTTCACATAATTTTTCAGCATTAAATAATCAATTCCAGTATGTCTTAATACGACGCTTGAATTTTTTAATTGTTTTAATGCGCGTTTAAAATAAAGCAAAGCTTTTTTGTATTCTTTAAGCCTTAAATAAACAAATCCCATACTGTCCATAATATAAGGAGAATCAGGTTTAATAGACAGAGCTTTTTTGATCAATTTTTTAGCTTTAATTATATTTTTCTTATGAGTTGCAAGGTAGTATCCTTTAAAATTTAATGCATTGGCACTTATCGGATTAATTGCCAATATTCTGTTCATTATTTTTATCTATTTTTTGTCATTATGTAAAAAATGATAATCGGAACCTAATTGATAAAGTAATGCAGTATTTTTAGGAAAATACATCAATCCTTTATTTAGAATATTTTTAGCTTTTTTATACTGTTTGATTTCTACTAATGAAATTGCGGAAAAATAATATACTTTTAAATTTTTTTCTAATTTTTTATTGCGTATTAGTTTATCAATGATATAGTTAATTTTTGTATTATATTTATGGTTTTTCGCTTTATTATTAAGAGCCAAATATATTTCAATTTCCTGAAATCTTGAATCTACATAATGCTGACCGTGTTTAACCATTGAAAGATACTTAATGCTTTCGGGATAATTATTTTGAAAATAATAAGAGGCTCCGATGAAGAAATATGTATTATTTCTAAGATTAATTTTTCCGATAGAAATTAAGTGCAGTAATTTAAAAAAATATTTTCTGCTTAATTTATAATTTTTAACGGCATAATTTATAAGACCGGATTGATATAACGCAAAATTGCTATGCGGATTATATTTTAAATATTTTTTAAGAATTTTTAAGGATAGTTTTTCTTCACCTGTTACCGTGTAAATTGCGGCATAAACACAGGATTAATAATAACACAAT
>DAHXMB010000043.1:0-9137 GCA_027365695.1 Candidatus Acididesulfobacter sp.
GATAAATGGGTAAAAAAAGGTGCTTATATAGGTTTTTTTGCAGGGCAATTATTTATGGGCACTTTATTTATTTCTTTGATTTTAGGATTGGTAGAAAATAGAAAAAATGATGTTTTGTTTTTCTATATACCGTTAATAGTAAGCACTGTTTGTTATACTATGATTTATTATTATTTAAGTTCTCACGGTATAAATTTAATGAAAAATTGGCTATAAGAATTAAAATAATAAAATGCGGACCTCAGAATTTCTAAAATAGAATTTAGAATTTTATCTCTTTCTGAAAATAAGAATTAAAATGATAAAATGCTGACCTCAGAACGATATTATTAATTTAAAGATAAAACAATGTTGTTTATTATAGATAAAGAAAAAAATAGGATATAATATATAACATATATAAGCTTGTCATTTCTATTATACGATTTACAAAATAATCCAAATTATAAAAAATATGTTAAAAATAAATACCAATTCCGTAAAATTTAAAATATATTTTCTTTTTATAGTATTGAACCTTATTGTCTTTTTGATAGGGATATTTTTAACCGTCCGTGGTATATCCGTATATAGCGAAAAATTCCTGAAAGAGCGGTTAAAGTGGCAATTAACGAAGGCAACGATAGAGCTTAAGAACGATAGAAAATTTATGCTCGAAAAGGCTAACGATATTGTTGCGCATAACTTTAAAATCTCTTTTATCAAAAAAATATTTCCTTCAAAAGAGATATCAAGCGTTATCCTGATAAAATTAAAAAGCGGGCGGGTAATTTCTTTTAAAAAAATAAGATATAGATATGAAAGAGGTATGAATTTAAGTGATGATGTAAGATTTTATGAGATTATTCATGCAAAAAATACGCATATACATATGTATAGCGGGTTTGGAAGAGATAAATCGGATAAACTTATTTCGTTGAGAGTAATTTATTGGATTATGCATAAAAAATCGGGTTTTATAATTATTCTAAACAAACATATTACAAGCGATTTTTTAAGAAGTATTCGCATAAAAAACCATATGATTGCTAATTTAGGTGTCTATTACGGAGCCAAGAGGTCGGCAGGTTCGGCATTTAAAAATAATAGATATTTAGGTATAGGTCAGAGGGCTACAAAAAAGCAGACGATGGTTTTAAAAAAAGGGGAAAGTGTTTATACATCGGCTATTGCCGGCGGCGTCCCGTTTTATATATACAATAAACCGATTTTAAACTATGACGGCAAAATAATAGGAATTTTAGGCGCGGGAATAAAAGAATACAGATGGTTCTGGTATATTACGAAGTTTTATATTCCTATATTCTTTTTTATCGGTTTATTAATTTTTATAATCCTAATTTTTATATTTTATAATAAAAAGTTAACAGACCCGTTTTATAAACTTTTGGAAAGTATTACAAAAATAGATCCGAATAACCCTCAAAAGTTAGATTTGATGAATATATATCAAAACAAAGAAAGTGAATTTTATGAGCTCGCAAAGGCTATTACGGCTTTAAACGACAAGATAAGGGAAAGGCAAGAAGAAAATTACCTTATAGTTTCAAGCATAAATGAATTTTCTAAAAATATTTCAACCTATGATGATGTAAACTCATTAACCATTAAACTGATAGATTTAATTGTAGAAAAAATGGGTTACAGCTACTCCTGGTTTGGTGTTTTAGATGAATCTAATAAAGAGGTAAAAATAATAAGCGTCTATAATAATGATTTCAGTTATACAAAAAACTTACACTTACATTATGATGATCCAAAATACGCTGAAGGCTTAGCCGCAAGAGCAATAAAGTCTAAAAGCTACATTATAATAAATAATGTTGAAACTGATTTAACAGTTCCATTATATAAAGAAAGACTTGTAGAATATAAATTTTTATCTTTGGGGGCATTTCCAATAATTTGCGGCACGGATTTAATCGGTATTTTAGCTGTTTATTCTGCTAAAAAAGATGCCTTTGACAGCATTAAAGCAGGTGCCATTTTTAACTTGACGAATTATGTTGCTTATGTATTGACTTATTTAAAAAAATTTAAAAGGTCGCTAATCTTGTCCGAAATGGCTGAAAGCATAATGGTTTCCATTATTACAAAGAATAAAAAGGATGTTGAAAATCAGCAAAGCTTACTTGCAATATTTGATAAAAAGGAATTTTTAAACAATCTGGAAGGCAATCTGGAAACCGATTTTGTTGAATTTATAATATATGATAGTGCAAAAAATGAAATAAAAGATGCCGTGTTTTCTAAAGGGTGGGGCGATAACATAGGCGTGAGTTCCATAGCCCCGGTACCTACCGCATTTGTTCAAAAAAGAATTACAAATAATATGCTTGATGCTTATGATTACCAGAACGATGAATTTGCGACAGAGATTTTTAAAAATATGGTGGTCAGGGATATAATTATTTATGCTTTTGAAGGGCCTAAGGATATAAAATATCTGGCTATAACAGGCGTTAAAAACAGGAGAAAAATCTTTAGCAGCGATGATATAAATTTTTTCAAAGACGGAATAAATCTTTTTGCGTCGTATAACGAGGTCAATATTCTTTTTGAAAACCTTGAAACATTACTCAACTTATTGGAGAATAGGGAAAATTTGATAAATAAAATGGTTGCATTCGGGGTTGTTTCCATCGATTTAACGAATAAAACCGTTAACATTTATAACGATTATTTTGCGCAGGTTTTTAATATAGATAAGTTTCTAACCCATACAAGTTTAAATGAGTTTTTTGAAAGTATCAAGGTCCAATTTGAGGATGAGACGTTTGCCGACGATATATTGCAGGGGTATATATCGAACATGTATGCAACTACAATCGAAAGCGTGAAAATCAATCTTAAAAGCGGAATTATATTAAATATGAAGTCAAATCTATTTTTAACGAAAGACAATAAAGTTATAAGGCTACTTATATTTGAGAATATTACCGATTCGGAGAATTATATAAAAACTCTTAAAAAGATGAACAATAAGCTTAATTTGTTATATGACCTCGCGAATCAATTATCCACTGTTTTTACATTAGAATATGCTTTAAAAATATTTGCGCAGGGTTTATATTTAGTGAAAAATGAAAAAGGGGGCGCCGTAAGTTCGCTTCATATAAATATATTCGATACCGTTAACAAACAAACCGTAACATCTTTAATATGCGCAATAAAAGATGAAGAAACGGATGATACTATGCTGTCGGGCAAAATTATCATCAATACGAATAATATTAATTATGACGATTATCTTCCTAATTGTAAGCTTTTAAAAAATGGCAAAATAGATATAGATATGATGGTTAACGATTGTGAATTTAAGGGCAGCGATGGCAGTTATACCTGCTTTTCGCTTAAAGTTAGCAATGAAATTGTCGGAACGGTTTCTATTGACTCGAAAGATAAAGATTTCTTTACGGATGAAATAAACGGTTTTATAAAAGAGATAATAAATATAGCATCGCCTGTTTTCGCAAAATTAATATTGATTAAAACAAACAAAGAGCTTGCCATTACCGACCCGTTAACCGGGGTTTATAATAGAAGATATATGTATGAGTTTGCTAAGATGGAAATAGCAAGGGCATACAGAAATTCAACCGGTTTTTCTATGGCAATCGTGGACATAGATAAATTTAAAAACATAAACGATAGTTATGGTCATCAAATCGGCGACGATATGTTAGTGAAATTTGCCAAAGATTTAAAAAATGTTTTAATGAGGCAGCAGGATATTATTACAAGATATGGCGGGGATGAATTTGTTATAATACTTCCGGATACCGGCAAACAAAATGCGATAAATATTATGGAAAAACTCAGAGGTTATTTCAAAAATAAGGTTTATGTTTTTGAAAATGATATTCACATAAACATTACGATATCTGTCGGTGTTTCATCGGCAGAATATTTGCTTGAGCTAAAAGTTATAGATAACGCTTATGACGCAGAGGCGCTTTTAAACGGTATTTTAAGATCTGCGGATGAAAATCTTTACAGGGCAAAAGAATTGGGAAGAAACAGAGTAGTCGGCTAATCAGATATTATGTTCTATATTTTTAATCATCCTATCCCGCCAAAATTAACGACATTCTTCTAAAATTAACGACGCCCTTCATTTTTTTATTAGTAGTTTTCGGTAATCTTAATTATAATCCAGATTATATACGATTATAATTTGTGTGGTTGCCAGCATTATAATTTTTTTGTTATAATAAAACCTATTTATTTATTTTATATCAAGTTTAATTTATTTTTTTATTCAGGGTATATATTTTGAAAGCTTTTTTAAATAGAGAAAAAGTATTTATTAAACTGCGTTTAATATCTTATATAGGTATTGCGGTAAATTTTTTTTTAACCGTATTAAAATTTGTTGTAGGAATTACAGGTCATTCAGAAGCTCTTGTTGCAGACGGTTTTAATTCTCTTGCAGATATTTTTGCAGGTCTTGTTGTTTATATATCTTTTAAAATTTCAAAAAAACCGCAGGATAAAGAACATCCTTACGGTCATGCAAAAGCTGAAATGATAGCTACTTTTATAGTAGCAATAATTTTATTCGGTTTTGCATTTTTTGTAGTTATTGTATCGGCGTTAAAATTGTATTACGGTGTTTCAGAAAAACCTGCTATTGATACTTTATTCGTCGCATTAGCAACTATTATTATAAAAGAGCTGCTTTATTTATGGACGTTAAAATGGGGAAATCTGCTAAAATCAACGGGACTTATCGCAACGGCTTATGACCACAAAAGCGATGTACTGGCATCCGCTGCGGTAGTAGTAGGTATAGTTTTCGCAAGATTAGGATATACTTTTATGGATCCTATTGCAGGTCTCATAGTCAGTCTATTTATTTTTAGATTAGCTATAAAATTGATTAAAGAATCGGTAGGCAATCTTATGGATGAAAGTCCTTCTGCTTATATTGTCAAAAGGATTCGGAAAGTTATAATAAATATTAAAGGAGTGGAAGACATAACAGACCTTAAAGTAAGAAAATCTGGTCCATATATATATGTGGATGTTAATATAGAGGTTGATTCGTCATTAACGGTAAAAATGGCGCACGATATTGCTGAGACGGCTAAAAATGACCTTATTATGTCAAATCCTTATATCAATGATGTTATGGTTCATATAAATCCTTATGACAAAAAATAAATAAAATAAATAGATAGATAATATAAAATAATAACAGAGCAAAGAGGACATTAAAATATGGATATTTATTTACAAATAAAAAATAGAAAGGGAGAAATATTCAAAATTGTCAATCTTGGCAGAGAAGAGTATTTTTTGTTTTATAAAGAGCATCTTAAAAAAATCATTAAAGAAAGTGACTGCCCTATTTTTTTTAATGACCTGAAAGCCGGGAATTATATGGATTCAAAGCAAGTTAAATTGTTAATTAATGAAATCAAAAATATTGCAAAAAAATTAGATAAAGATCTTGAAAATTACAAAAATATGATTGAGAAAAGAATTCAAATTGAAAATGATATATTTAATCATTCTTCGATTAAAAATATTATGATAATAGGTAAAAAAAGATTGCAAGAGGCGGAAAATGAATTTGATAAAAAAGAATTAAAGAAGCAGCTTGAATATATAGATGAAAACATTAAAAAGCTTAAAGAAACAGAAGAATATTTAAACATAGAAAGGGAAAAACTGCGGTTTCTGTTTGACATTGAACTTTTGTTTGATACTTTAACGGAAGCTAAAAATTATTCATCCGGAATTTATCTTAAAACAAGCGGAACCGATTAAATCTATTAAATTAAATATTTTATAAAAAATTTTTAATTATTGCAGGATTAAGGTATTTGACGGCTTTACGATATTTATAATTTTATTAAATTTTTGGTTTTAATTTTAAATATTTTTTTTTGAGATATTAAATTCTTTTATTTTTTTTCTCAAAGTATTCCTATTTATGCCTAACAGATTAGAAGCTTTTATTTGATTATTTTTAGATAAAATGAGGATTTCTTCTATAATTATTTTTTCTGTCGTGCCTATTATTGTTTTATAAACATCCGTCAAATTTGTACCTTTAATTTTTTCAAGATAATTTTTTATCCTTTGTCTTATTATATCTTCAAATGGAGTTGAATCGGTATTTTTTTTGTCCGAAAATTTTAAATTGCTTATGTTTTCAGGGTTAATTATATCATAGAAGTCTTCGGGAGTTAGCGTTGAATGATAAGACATAATCATTGTTCTTCTTATAGCATTTTCCAGCTCTCTGATATTACCCGGAAAATTATAAGATTGCAAAAAAAAGCAGAGATTCTTCATTTAATTGTTTACCCGGAATACCCAATTCTTTTGTAAACTTTTCTATAAAGAAACTCGCAAGAATAGGAATATCAGATTTTCTATCTCTTAAAGGAGGAATAGTAATCTCTATAACATTAAGCCTGTAATAAAGATCTTCTCTAAATTTAGATTCTTTTATCATTGATTTTAAATTTCTGTTTGTTGCCGCAATAATTCTTACATCTATTTTAATCGGTTTATTTGAACCTACAGGCTCAACCTCTTTTTCCTGAATGACTCTTAATAATTTTGCCTGCAGATCAAGAGGCATATCGCCGATTTCATCGAGAAAAATTGTACCGCCGTTTGCCTGCAGAAATTTCCCCTCCCTTCTTTCATTTGCGCCCGTAAAAGACCCTTTTTCATGACCAAAAAGTTCCGACTCAAGCAAATCAAAAGGGACGGAAGGAGTATTTACGACGATAAACGGCTTTTTGCCGCGCAAACTATTTAGATGTATTGCTCGCGCGACTAATTCTTTACCCGTACCGGATTCTCCAAGAATTAAAACAGTCAGACTATTATGCGATAATTTTCCGATAGTTTTAAATATCTCTTGCATTATTTTGGATTTTCCGACTAATAAAGAATCAAGAATATCAACATTTTTTGTAACGCTGTTGTCTTTAGATGGTATATCTATTTCATCTTTTTTTATTTTTTTAATTATTCCTACAATTTCCTCAACGTCAAATGGCTTAGTTATATAGTCATAGGCGCCTTTTTTCATGGCATCTATGGCATTTATCATGGTATTTTGGGCAGTCATTATAATAATGTTTGGAGGATTTGCAAGTTCTCTTGAATAAGACAATATCTCCATACCGTTAATTTTAGGTATTCTTATATCAAGAAAAACGGCAAAATAATTGTGCTCGTTTATAAGCTGGAGTGCAAGTTGTCCTTCAGATGCGGTATCGATGATAAATTCATCTTCCAATAATTTTCTTAATACAAAAACTATACTTTCTTCATCATCTACAATTAAAATTCTTTTTTCTTTTTTAGTCATATAAATAAAAATAAATTAACAAATCAATAATTATTGATATTAATTAAATAAAATATATATCAACGTTTTCGAAGGCTTTAATTTCAGCAGTTTCTTCAGGTATTGAAATAATAGAATTAATGCAGCCGAAAGAGCTAATCATTGCCGGACCTAGTTTTTTATATACTTCGGAATATAAACAACCATTTTCAAGAAATGTTCTTGCGGGTACAAATTCTCTTCTTTTATGTTTTTTATGGAAATCTGAATTTATTTTTGAAACTGCTCTTGAGGCAAAAAAATTATAAGGATTATTAAAATTTAATTGTTTTTCTATAAAAGGTTTTATAAAAACAATCAAACATACAAAAAATGCTACAGGATTTCCGGGAACCATAAAAATCGGAGTTTTATCTATAAGACCAAAAGAAAAGGGCTTCGCAGGTTTTATAGCAACTTGCCTAAATTTAATTTTTAAACCAAGTTCCATTAAAGCCTTTTCGGTAAAATCCTTTTCTCCAAATGAAGCTCCTGCCGATGTAATTATAATTTTGCTTTCACTGAGCGCGGATTCCATCTCTTTTTTTATTGAGGATAATTTATCTTTGCATATTACATTTTTTAATATGCGGCAGCCGTTATTTGACATAAAATATTCTGTAAGTATTCCGTTTGAATTAATCACTTTACCGTACTTATATTTTTGATTTAAAGATATGATTTCATTACCGGTTGAAATTATAGATACGGGAATATCGGCGTAAGCTTTAATTTGTTTTACATTGCAGGCGGCAAGCAATGCCGCCTGCGTATATGAAATTTTCGTATTTTTGGGAACAATAATATCGTTTTTTTTTATATCTTCGCCTTTTAACCTGACATTTAAACCATTTTTCACAGGTGAGTTTAAAAATAGAAAATCATTTTCTGTTTTTGATTTTTCCACAGGAAGTACGGCATCAAAATTAGCAGGCATATATCCGCCCGTCATTATTTTAACTGTATGCCCCGTCTCAATTTCATGTTTATTCAAACTTCCTGCATATATGGTATTTTCATTTATTTTTAATTTTATTACATGTTCTGAATTTGCTTGTTTAATGAAATCCGAGTTTAATGCAAAACCGTCCATAGCGGAATTATTTTCAGAGGGGAAATCTATTTTTGATTTGATATCTGATGCACAAACTTTATTAATACTATCTAAAGATGGAATTAAAGACGTATCAATTTTAATTTTAGTCGATAATATGATATTTAAAGCTTCGTCAAAATTAATCATAAATTTATTTATATATTTTATATATTTAGTTTATTTTTAAAACCTGTCCGGGATAAATTGAATTTTGGTTTTTTAGATTATTGTAAGCCATTATAGATTTTACCGATGAATGATACTTAGCCGCTATTGCAAACAAGGAATCTCCAAATTTTACCTTATATTCAATAAGCGTCTTGTGAATATTTTTATTATTAAAAGCAGCGGCGGTGTTTGAGCTATGATTATAATTACCTGTAAGATATATTTTTTCTCCTACGCGAATACTTGAGCTATTATTAATATTATTTATATTTTTAATTGTTTGCAGCGAAATATTGTAAGTTTTTGCAATACTCCATAACGTCATTCCCTGTTTAATCGTTATATATTTTTTTTGCAAATTTACTGGCTGTACAAAATTATTATTGCTATTACCAGGAATAAGCAATTTTTCGCCTACATTAATTAAAGAATAAGAACTTAAATGATTAGCTTCTTCCAGAGTATTTAGCGAAACTCCGTATCTAAGGGCAATAGAATCTAAAGTATCTCCAGGCT
>DAHXMB010000047.1:0-24135 GCA_027365695.1 Candidatus Acididesulfobacter sp.
TATCATAAGCCAATTTTTTAAAGCATGCCGCCGATTTTGATTCAGGATAAAGTTCCATTGCGGTTTTTTGCATAATAACAGATTTAGAAATATTGTCGTCATATAATATAAATCCTGCATAGCTTAAAGAAACTTTAAGAAATTTATCTGCAACAATACTTAAGTGTTTATATATGCTTTTAGCTTCTTTTTCGTTTTTTGCCATATTTAAAATAATAGAAAAATTCTTCTGCCCATGCTTAGTGCTCATTACCTTTATAAGAGCATAGGCATCGGTTATTGACGTGGGTTCGGGAGTTACTACCACCATTATCTCACCTGCGGCAAGATTAAAATAGATTACATTTGACGATATGCCTGCGCCCGTATCTATAAGCAGTATATCAATATCCGACAGGAAATCGCCGAATCTCGGCATTAATGTCATTTTCTGCATTTCCGTTAAATTAGATAATTCCGGTATACCTGAAGAAGCTGGCAAAACTAAAATACCGTTTTTATCTGAAATAATAATATCTTTTAACTGCTTATCTCCGTATAATACATTAGATATATTATACTTAGGCGCAAGCCCTAAAACAACGGAAACATTTCCAAGACTTAAATCTGCGTCCATTATCATCACTTTTTTACCCATAGAAGCAAAACAATAGGCAAGATTGCAAACGAGATTTGTTTTGCCCACTCCGCCCTTTCCGCTCGTCACCGATATAATTTTTGTCTGATTTAACCGTTTTCTATTTTTCATAATAATTTTTATTTTTAATATTAAAATTTATAATTAAATTAATTAGCGTCAAATTTCCGGTTTTGGAAAAAATAAACTATACAAATTATCTAATGTTGCTTCTTCAATATTTTCGGGAACATTTTCTCCGTTTGTCAAATAATCTATAGTTAAGTCGGACTGTAAAAAAATGCCTGCCAGATTTCCTATGCTGTATGATTCGTCAACTTTGGTTATAATTAAAGAATTTAACCCTATTTTATTATTAAAAGATTCATAAATTCTCATTGCATCGTGAGATTTAGTCTGAGCCGACAAAAGAAGTGAATTCTTAATTTTACCTTTATAAATATCAAAAAATTTAGCCAGATTGTTTAATTGGTAAAGATTATTGTGGTTTACCCCAAAAGAATCAATAATTATAATATCAGAATCTACGCTTGATATAAAAGATTTAAATTCTTCAGGATTTTTTATAGAAGCGAACTCTATTTTTAATTTTTTAGCATAATTTTTTAATGCTTCATTACTGCTTATCTTTAAAATATCGAGAGAACAGAGCGAAACATGTTTGTTTTTTTCAAATATATACTTTGCACATAATTTTGCGGCTGTTGATGTTTTTCCGACGCCGTTATTGCCTGTTAAAGAAATTAGCAGTTTTCCGTCTATAGTGGATGTCAACGCTGTTTTCTTTTCCAATCTGCGCTCAATTAATTTTTTAAAAAATTTTAAAAAATATTCTATTTTTTCATTAGGCATAAAGTTTTTAAGCACAAGGTCTCTAAAAAAAATATCATTTAATTTAACGGAAATTCTTCTGTCAAAACCTAATCTGTCTAAATATGAAAATAATTCTTCATCTATAATTTTAGAACCTGATTTGTCTTTTTTTAAAAAGTCTACCGAAAATCTTATTTCGTCAAGTATAGATTTTACTTCATCAAATTTTGAATTTAAAACAAAAATAACTTTATCTTCTACAATGCTTTCAAAATTATCTTTTAGAAATTTTATGTCGTCATAAAGCGGAGTTATTAAGTCATAACTTAATTTTTTATCGTTTTCTTCCCTGCCGTTTACAGAAATTTCTTCATTATAATCAACTGCCGCCACTACTTCTAAAAACGGTTTGCCGAAAAAACCGAATTCTTCGGATTTATTAACCTGCCTTGTAGAAATAATAACGGCATCTTCTCCGAGGTCTCTTTTTATAAGCTTGATAGCTTCTTTTATATCTAACACTTCATATCTTTTAATTTGCATAATCTATCTCCATATTGCCTATAGACTGCAGTTTAATATTAGGAGCAATTTCAGCCGATGAGATAACGACTATACCGGGAATAATATCTTTTAAAATATTTTTTACAAAAAGTCTTATAGCCGGCGAAGTAAGAATTACAGGCGTATGTCCTCCGTCTAAAGCTTTTTTGGTCTGGTCTTTAACGGCTCCGATAATCTTTTGATATACCGGCTGCTCAATAGCTGAATAAACTCCAAGCTCTTTAGCTTTTTTATATTCATTAAGCATTGTTGATTCAAAATTTTTACCGAGCGTTATAACTTTTACAGACCCGTCCTGGTCTAAAATTGTTTTGGTAATCGTTCTTTTTAGAGCGCTCCTGACGTATTCGGTCAATAGCAGCGGGTCTTTTATATTAGTCCCGTAATCGTGCAAAGTTTCAACAATAGTAAGCATATCTTTTATCGGAATACCTTCGGATAATAAATTCTCCAATATTTTCTGAACCGTGCTTAAAGATAAAACGTTTGGAATAAGTTCGTCTACAACTTTCGGGTATTTTGCCGATAATATATCAAGAAGTTTTTGCGTATCCTGCCGAGTCAACAGTTCGGCGGCATTCTGCTTAATTATTTCAACAATATGGGTTGCTATTACAGCCGGAATTTCAACAACCGTCCATCCTGCCAATTGCGCTCTCTGCTTTTCGTTTTCGTCAATCCATAATGCAGGCAGATTAAACGCAGGTTCTTTAGTTACCGTCCCGGGAATATTTTCTGTCGCATTACCGGGGTTCATAGCTAAAAATTTAGCCGGCATTATCTCAAATCTTGATACTTCTATCCCCTTTATTAAAATAACATATTCATTAGGTTTTAAAGCTAAATTATCTTTAATATGAATCGGAGGAACAATCATTCCGAGGTCTGACGCTATTTGTTTTCTAAGACCTTTTATTCTTTCAAGAAGTTCCCCGTTTCTTGAAGAATCTACATAAGAAATCAGTCCGTATCCGACTTCTAATTCCATCATATCAACCTGCATAACGCTTTCAAGTATCTGCGATTCAGGAACTGTTTTCTTTTCTTCTACCGCTTTTTTATCTATATCCATCTTTTTTCTGCTGTTTTCTTTGGAAATTAAAAAAGCTGTAACGGCAACAATTAAAGCTAATAAAATAAACGGCCAGTGGGGAAGACCGGGAATAATGCCGAAAAAGAATAAAATACCTGCGGCAGTATATAAAGCGCGGGGGTAAGAAGAAAACTGTTTTGAAAATTCTTTTGAAAGATTAGTTTCTCTGCTTGCTCTTGTTATAATAATACCGCTTGAAGTAGAAACAATAAGAGCCGGTATCTGCGCTACAAGACCTTCTCCGATACTTAGCAAAGTGTAATAAGAAGCTGCTTTGGCTAAAGACATATGATGCTGAAAAATACCTATTAAAAGTCCGCCTATAATATTGACTACAATAATAATTATAGCCGCTATTACATCGCCTCTGACAAATTTGCTGGCGCCATCCATAGAACCGTAAAAATCTGCTTCTTTAATAATATCCGATCTTTTTTTTCTTGCTTCCTGGTCATTTATAAGACCGGAATTTAATTCTGCGTCTATTGACATCTGCTTTCCCGGCATTGCGTCTAATGTAAATCTTGCGGCAACTTCCGCTACCCTGCCTGCGCCTTTTGTAACGACTAAAAAGTTAATAACTATAAAAATTATAAAAATGACTATTCCGACTGCGTAATTTCCGCCCACTATAAAATTTCCGAAGGATTGTATCACAACGCCTGCCGCATCTGTTCCTTTATATCCGTATAGCAAAATTAGTCTTGTAGCTGCTATTTCTAATGACAGCCTGAATACCGTAGAAAATAGAAGTATCGTAGGAAAAGTTGAAAATTCAAGCGGTCTCAGAACATAAATAGAAATTAAAAGAACTATAATAGAAAAAGATATGGATAAAGTGAGGAAAATATCAAGCATCCAAGTGGTTATAGGAAGAACCATAAGGATAATTACCATAAAAAACATCAAAGCAAGAATAATATCGGAATTCTTTAATATAAAATTTTCGCTCTTAGCGGCGCTATTCTTAGCCATTATTATTCATGCTCCAAATTTTCTTAAATTTTAAATTTGTTGAATATAAATGGGCAAGTATCTCGGCAACAGCTTTATATAGGGTATCCGGTATATAATCCCCAGGTTCGCATATTTCGTAAAGCGACCTTGCAATATATTTATTTTCTATAACGGGAATTTCATTGTCGGCGGCAATTTTTTTTATTAAAAATGCCATACTGTCGGCTCCTTTTGCGGCAACTATCGGCGCTTTATGTTTTTTATTGTCATATTTTAATGCAACTGCGAAATGCGTTGGATTTGTTATAACGACATGCGCGCCTTTAACTTCTTTTAATATTTTTCTGCGCGATATTTCTTTCTGCATTTTTCTTAATTTACTCTTTATTTGAGGATTGCCTTCATATTGCATCATTTCATCTTTTACTTCCTGCTTGCTCATCATAAGACTTTTAGTATGCTGCCATTTTTGAATAAAAAAATCTATCACGCTCAAAACTATCATAACGGCAATAATATTAAAAAAAACTTTAGATAAAAGTTTCATAATAAAAATCATATTTTCTTCCGCATTGGCATACTCTAAAGTAAATAATTTATGAAGATAGCCGATAGCGGAAAAATAGGCGACTAGTATAATAATAAAAAATTTTACAAATGATTTTAAAAATTCATTTACCGATTGAAACGAAAAAAATCTCTGAATGCCTGAGATAGGATTTATCTTGGCAAAATCAGGAATAAGCGGTTCAAATGTCAGTAAAAATCCCACCTGCGCTAAATTTGAAGCAACAGAAGCTAAAAAAATAATTATTATTATAGGCAGTACAGCAAAAAGAACGGTATAAATAATATCGTATAAAACATTGAGAGTGCCTGCCTTTGTAAGTTCTATAGCGGAAGCGTTAGACAGAAAATAAATCATTTTACCTTTAATGATATTTCCGATGTGTTCTATATTAAATGACAAATATATAAATATCGCTATTAAACCAAGAGTAGTGTTGACTTCTCTTGATTTCATCACCTGTCCTTTGTTTCTGGCGTCCTGTATTTTTTTGGGAGTGGGCTGTTCAGTCTGTTCCGATTTTTCTGCCATAATTATATTTTTTTATTTTGCAGCTATTAAATTTAATACCGTTATATATTCGCTGTTAAGTCCTTGAAATAAAAAAATAATATAATTGCTGAAATAAGGCGTAAATAAAAACATAAATATAAGTCCCGCAACAATAATCATCGGAAAACCTACTGCAAAAATATTAAATTGAGGAGCCAAACGTCCCATTATAGCAATAACTATATTCATAAATAAAGCAACGATAACTAAAGGTATGCTGAGTTCAAATCCTATAACGAAAATACTTTTGCCTTTGTCTGCTAAATATTTGAAAAGATACGGAGAAAATTTAAAAAAAGTTAAAGGAATAACTTGAAAACTTTTATAAAGACCGTCCAAAACTATAAAATACGCATCTGAAATTAAAAAAATCATCAATGCTATAAAATTCTGCATATTTGCAAGTAAAGAAACTTGTTCGTCGGTATATAAAGGATTTATAAGACTCACCATACCGTAGCCTATCTGAAAACCTGCAAATTGTCCCGCAAGTTCAACCCCGCTGAATATTATTAATACTAAAAATCCCAATATAAGACCTATAATAATTTGGGAAAGAATTAACAAAACAATAACAGGCAGCGAAATATGCGGAATAACCTGAATTTTTACCACTAACGGATACATAATAACGGATATAAAAAAAGCCGTTCCTATCTTAACCCAGTTAGGAACCGCGGAGCTTCCGATAAAAGGCAAAATAACGACCATAGACATAACTCTAAAAAATATAAGCATAAATTCAATTAATAAATATCTGTGAATTTCTATCATATTTCTTAGCTTCCTCCTCTAATATAAGAAGGAAAATGAATAAAAATAGCCGCGGTAAAATCAACTAAAATATTCAGCATCCATGGACCGAAAATAAGCAAAACAAAAATAACTACTATGATTTTAGGAACAAAAGTAATAGTCTGGTCCTGCAATTGAGTAACCGCCTGAAAAATGCTTATAATAAGCCCTATCGCCAAACTTGCGATAAGAGGCGGAGCGCTTAAGTATAAAACAGTCAAAATCACTTTTTGTATGATAAAATTTACAAATTCAATAGACATAAAATGAATTTACCGATTAATAATAATTTACTTTAATAATATACCTATAAGTTATTTAAAACTCTGAACTAATGAACCAACGACTAAATACCACCCATTGACAAGAACAAAAAGCATCAGTTTAAAAGGCAGAGAAATCATAGTGGGCGGCAGCATCAGCATACCCATAGACATTAGCAGGCTGGACACCACCAAATCTATGATTAAAAACGGCAAGTAAATTAAAAAACTAATTTCAAAAGCGGTAGCCAGTTCACTTATAACAAAAGCCGGAACGAGTACATACATAGGAACATCTTTTGGAGATTGTATTTTTTTTATTTTTGCCATTTTGACAAAAAGCTCAAGGTCTTTTATTCTTGTTTGTCTGAGCATAAATTTTTTAAGGGGTTTCACGCCTAATGTATATGCCCTTTTAATTCCTATTTTATTATTTGTATAAGGTATATACGCGTTATGATATATTTTATTAATTACAGGAGCCATTACAAAAAATGTAAGGAAAAGACTGAGTCCGATTATTACTTGATTGGGCGGCATCTGCTGAACTCCCAGCGATGTTCTTAAAAAAGAAAGAACTACGACTATTCTGACAAATGACGTCATCATTATTAGAATAGACGGTGCAATGGAAACAACCGTAAAGATAAGAAGAATCTGAATAAGCATAGAAACTTCAGAATGATGCGGATGCTTAGTTAAAGCAATAACAGGCAAAGCAATCAAATTTGTTCCGTTTAATCTAATTTTTTTTAAAATTTTCATTTGTTTTTTCTTAGTCTTGGTTCATTTGTTTTTTCTTATATAGTCATTTTCCATCAGTCCTTTTATTTTTTCTTCAATGTTAAAAAAAACATCATCCGCTTTATTTTTAATTCTTGCTTCTGAAATATTTCTTATTTTATATTCTGAAAATTCTTCGCTATTATCTCCGACAGGCAGCGAACCGCCTTCGTTTTTGACTTTATGGTTTGATAATGCGCCGATATGCCGTTTTAAAAAGGTATTAAAATTATTTTTTGCACCGAAATTATTTTTATAAATATCTTCTTTTTTATAATTGTTATTGTTATTATTGCTGATGCTATTATTAATTACGGCATCTTTTTCGTAATCTGATGATTTATCAGTATTATTTATATTATTAATACTTCCATTCTTTTTATCGTTAATATTGATATTATCAGTATTCGGCATATGTATATCATTACTATCATCGGCATTATTTACATCAGCATCATTATTATCATTGTCTTTAATATGACCTATTACCTGCATACTTGCAGGAGAGACCCCTATTAAAAAAAGCTGATTGTTCACTGAAGCCAATATTAAAGATTTTTTAAATCCTATATTAACCGAAGATAAAATTCGTATATTGTTTTGATTTTTTTTAATATTGGAGATTTTGCCTTTAAATTTTGTGAGCAAATAATAAATAGCATAAATAAAACCTAAAACAAGAAACAATGAAAATATAGTTTTTATAATTTCAAATCCAAAATTAAAATTCATTTTTGCAGGCTGTTTATTTAAAATTTTTTTATTATTTTTTATATCAGATAGAGGATTTAATTTATTTTTTAAATTTTTTAAACCGGTTTTCTTATTAGTAAGTTTATTATCGTTTCTATCTATTTTTTTAAAACTGCTTTTTAATAATGCAAGTTTACCTGCCAATGAAGTTTTTTTACCTATATTTTTAAATATATTATCAGTAAAATTATGGTTTATTTTAATAATGTAATAGTCTTTATAAATTGACTTCTCTATGTCTTTATGATTAACTTTTATTCCTTTTTTAAAATATATCGTGACATTAGTTTTGTTTTTTTTGCCGTGAATTAATTCTATACCGGAAATTAAACGACCATTATACTTTAAAAATTTAGATTTAAAATGAAATCCCGTATCCGGAAATTTTAACTGGAAACCGTAATTATATAATTTGTATTGAGGAAATATTTTTTTGACTATATTATTATTAAATCTTAACCATAAAAAATATTTGCCGTTATTATTTTTTGTGATTAAAATTTTTTGAATTAAAAAATTTGACGAAATTTTGCCCTCAGCATAACATTTTTTTGACAACATTGGCATAATTGACATAAATATAATAAATATAAATATTAGAAAAAGCTTCCTCATAATTTTTGGACCCTTTCTACAGGACTGATTATATCTGTTAATCTCACGCCGAATTTATCGTTGACAAGGACAACTTCACCCTTGGCCATTAGTTTATTGTTGACATATACTTCCAAAGGTTCTCCTGCCAGTTTATCAAGTTCTATAACAGAGCCTTGCCCTAATTGAAGCATATCATTAATAATCATTTTAGTTCTGCCTAATTCAACAGATATACTGAGGGGTATATCAAGAATGAATTCAAGATTTTTAGGCGGTTCAGAAGTTTTATCGTTAACATCAAATGAAGCAAACTCAACTTTTTTAACATTAAATTTATTTTTTGAACCTGCCTTATTTTTTTCTTTTTCATCCGATACTTTATTTTCATCATTTAGGTTGACAGATTCTGTACTATCGTGTCTATCTTGAGGATTCTCGGCTTTTGCTTCTTCAAACGCATCATCCCAGGAAATATCGTCAACAGCTTCAGTTTCCATTTCCTTATTCTGTTCTTCCGCACTCCCTCCGGCATCGGCGGTATCAATACCGCCTGCTGTTTCTTTATCATCTTTGTTATCGTCTTTATTATCCCCTGCCCTGGATTCTTCTTTAAATGCATCATCCCATGAAATGTTATCATCTGCAGCTGCGTCTTTATCTTCATCTTTATGGTCTTCTTTTTCATTTACGGAAGATGTTTCATCAGTTTTATTATTTTTTTCTTTTTCCTGCTGCTCAGTTTGACTCATCGTAATACCCCTCTTTTTCTATTGGAATAGATGAAATTAATTTTACCGCAAGCTGATTTTGCATTTTGCCCGGATAAGCTAAGTATTTCGGTATATTTTCGACTCTTACGACTAAAGGTTCTATAACCTGTTTGCCAAGAACAATGACGTCGCCTTTTTTTATGTTTAAAAAATCTCTTGTCTTTATTTCAGTTTTGCCAAGTTCAATTCTCATATTTAAATCAGATTCCTTCAGTCTTTCTTTAAACCTTTGTATCCATCTTGAATCCACTTCTAATTGCTCGCTTTGAAAACCGCTGTATAATTTTTCCTTAACAGGCTCAATCATAGAATAAGGCAGACAAATCATAAATCTTGAAACAGCGCCTTCAATATCCACTTCAAATCTGTTTACTATAACCACTTCGGTAGGAGTAACGATAGTAGCAAACTGCGGGTTAATTTCACTTCTTTGAAATTCCAGCTCAACGGGACTGACGGGTTTCCATGCCTCTTTAATATCGGCAAATGCCATATCAATAACTTTTTTTATCAATCTATTTTCTATAGGCGAAAAATCTCTGCCTTCAACTTTAACATGAATATCGGTATTGCCGCCAAAAAAAATATCTATAAGATTATAAACAAGCCGCGCATCAAGAACGAATATACCAAATCCGCGAAGCGGAGGCATTTTAAAAATTGTAAGACTTGTCGGAAGCGGTATATTTTTTAGAAATTCGCCGAATTTTTGCATATCGACGGAAGTCCACGTTACTTCGGCAACTTTTCTCAATGTTGAAGTCAAATCATTTCTGAGAAGTCTCGCAAATCTTTCATTAATAATTTCTAATGTAGGCATTCTGCCGCGAACTATTCTGTCCTGGGATGTCAAATCATAAGACCTGACTCCGCCTGTTTGCTCTGGTTTTTTTTCAGCTTCTATAGCGCCTGAAGATATGCCTCTTAACAGCGCATTAACTTCTTCTTGAGATAAAACGTCAGCCATAATATTAAATTAATTTTAAAATAACAAACTTTATAAAAATAAATTAAGTTGAAACCTAATTATAACAATAGATTAAAATAAACAATAAAAAATAAACTAAGTTAAGCTATATTGAAATAAATTAAAACAAATTAAATTACATTAAAATTAAAAAATAAATTAAATAATTAAATAATTAAAATTACTGCACTAAATAATTATTAAAATAAACACTGACAACCTGCCCCCGTCCTAAAATTCTATTAAGGCTTCTTGCTATTTGATGCCTTAAAGCTGTTATTCCTGCGGGAGTGTCAATTTCGTGGGATGTCTTTGAACTTAATATCATAATTATGCTGTTTCTTATTTGAGGAGTAAACTGTTTAAAAAGTCCGGGATTACCTCCCGGTTTAAGTTCTACCGTTATAGAAGCCTTAACATAGCTTGAAGAATTTTTATTTGCAAGATTTGTCAAAAATGGTTTAAGTTCTATCATATTTCCCGGCGTAGTATTTTCTCTAACGTTTATTGCATTAGATGTAGCCTTACCTGCAGGTTTAGATAAAATAAAATGATATACTGCAAAACCCCCGCCGAGTAATATTAATAAAGGAACGAATATAAAAATAATTTTTTTTAATCCTGATTTATTTTTAATTTTTTTAGAATCTAAACCCTTAATAGAAGATAATTCGCTGTCGTCTCCGTCTATTTCTTTACTGCCGTTTGGCTTTTCACCCGCCATTATATAATTCCTCCCGTATATTCCAAAATTTTAATACAAAATATCTTCAATATTTCAATATATTTGCAACAATTATGCCATTAGCTAAATGTATTTAATATTGTTAATAAATTAAAGGGGACAGATTTAAATTTGTCCCCTTTAGTCTGAATATTAAAAAGATATTAAAATACTATATATCATAATGTCATATTTTTGACAACCTGTATTTTTCTATAATGCGTTCTTGACATACTCCTCATAGCTAAAGCAAGTGGCTTTACGGCAACTGGCGGGTAAAAAAAAAATAAAAGAAGCAGCATAAATATTTAATATATTAAAATGATATAAAATTATTTTCCTGCAATGCTGTTTGTAAAAAAAACGGCGGATTTTATTTTCATACGCGAGATTATAGACGAGGCAGCTTTAGGATTCATATGGGACAGTATATAAATAGCCAGCTGTCGGTTTACATGGGGCAATATTGCAGCTGCTTTTTTAGGGCTCATAGATGAATAGACGACAATAAGGTTTTTAACTGTAGATTTCTGCGAAGCTTTTATGGTACTTATTTTAGTTTCTATTTTTTTTAGTTCGTTTAACTCGGTTTTTATCTGTTCTTTTAAAATTTTAATTTTAGATTGTTCGGTGCTTAACTTTGATGCATAAACATTTCCGACAGTTAAATAAAATTGAAATAATAAAAGAATTAAAACAAAGAAAAAAATTGAAAAAGAAAAATATATATATTTATCTTCTTTGTTAAAACTGCAAATCATATAGTTAATTTTATTTGTTAAAATATTTTATATTAATTATATATTTAAATTATATTTAAGTCAAAAGCATCAGACAAAGAATATTATTCTATATATTATATATAAATATTTTATAATGAGAATATAAATATTTTAATTTTGTTCAGTGTTATATTTATTTGATGTTAAATCATTTAGTATCATTTCTTCTTTTTTAATTAAATTTAATTTATCAATAGCAAGATATTTATCTTTCAATTTTTTTATTTTTTCAAATTCTATTTTGGATTGCAACAGATATAATCTCCTTTTTTCCAATTCTTTTTCAATGATATCCTTTTCTCTAAGCGTCGTATTTAAACTATTCATCAATCCTTGATATTCGCTTTCTAAAATTAAAAAATCATTAATAGATGAAATGCCTGAAGCATTCTTTGAATAGTTTAATTTAAAGTCTTCTATTTTATTTTTAATATTATTTATATTCAAATTAATTTTAATATATTCTTTTTGAACTTTTGAAAATTCAACATAGGATTTATCTTCTATTAATTTTCTGTACTCCAAAATGTTATTAAATTTAAACGTCATAGTAAAATCACAAATTTTAAAAATTGAACTTAAAATTTAATTTTAATTAAAATAATTATTGTTTACAATCAATATCAAATTTAGTAATACAGCGTTAGAAACTGTCTATACTTTCTTAATGTCAAGTAATTATGGATTCCCGTTTGCGCGGGAATGACACCTTTCAGGCGAAAAGTTAAATTCCGGCATTGCATTGTTATTCCTGCAAAAGCAGGAATCCATAAAATAAAAATTCCATCGCGGAATTAAGGAAATTTCATAATAATAAATAGTTAGACAAAATAATCAATAATAGAATTTGCGCGGAGCATTGGCAATATACCGTTATTTATTACATCGCCCGCTAATGTGCTTGTATTTCCGCCGTTTGAAGCGGAAGTATAATTTTTGCCGCTATATTTCGAATTTTCGGCATTTGTATTATCTCTGCCGCTGTTATTAAATCCTGAACTGATATTTAAATTAATAGACGTAAATCCTTGATTTTTAAGTCCATTGGTTAAATTAGAGGCAGAAGACTGCAAAATAGTTTTTGCTTCATTAGTCTGTGTTAAAATATTAACTGTAATTAATTTGTTTAATCCATTTGTTCCGTCTTTGCCTGCATCTGTTATTGCAAGATTTATTTTAATGCTGCCGAGAGAAGCAGGTTTTAGCGTTATAACGGCAGACTGCATATTTTTCCTGAGCATAACCGACAGAGTGCTTGCCGTAATAGACCCAGCCGTTGAATTGCCGTTATCGGCATTATGAATATCATTATTTAAACCGGCAGACAAGTCGTTTGAAAAATTATTATAACCTGAACCTCCTGCATTGCCGCCGTTGTTTGAAGATTCGGACAGGGACAATCCTGCGTTTAATATATTAATTTCTGAATTTTTATCATTTGACAAATCAATTTTATTTGTTTTATTTTCGGTGCCGTTTAATTTATTAGATTCTATTTTGCCTTTTTCGTAAATATTGGCGGCTAAAGCCGATAATTCAGCATTACTAAGATGCGATTTAGAAGATGAGCCTGAATTTGAATTTGTGTTTGCAATATTCCCGTCATTTATTTTATTTTTATGTGCGTCATCGGTATTTGAAGCGGCAGTGTTATTTGATACATCCGCATTTATATTACTATGGTTATTACTATTATTTTTATTTTCATTAGCGTTACTATTAATATTGCCGCTTTCATTTTTAACTGCGTCATTGATATTATTAATTTTTTTATGTTCCGAATTTGTGTTTTTGCCGCTGCCTGCGCTTAACGACTTATCGGAAGAGCTATTATCGGCGGATTCGGTATTATTATTGTTGTTAGTTGCCGTTAGATTATTTGCATCTGTTCTGCTAATTTTATTTCCGCTATTTTTGCCGTTGTCGTTGCCATTATCTGCAGTATTTATTCCATTATCCGTATTATTGCTATCGTTAATTTTATTTCCGCTTATTTTGCTATTATCGGTATTATCATTATTTACGGTATTAATATTAATATCTGCGCCATTTTTGGCATTAATACGGTTTTTAGCATTATTACCGTTTTTACCTGTAAATTGATGTCCTACTTTAGTTTTACTGCTGTAAGACTTTGATATTTCTATAATTTTACTATGTAAACTATTATCATTATTAAAAGCGGCAGTATACATATCATTTTTTTGAGATAAATTATCGTTTTTCCCTGTATTAAGTTTATGATGCGCGGGTTTATCATTACTTCCTGCAAGCCTGCTTGAATCGGAATGCGAAGTAAAATCTAAAGTGCTTGAAGATTGCGACTGCTCTTCGGAATGAGCCGGGCCGGCATTATTTTGAACAGAATTGCTTAAATTATTTGCCGGGTCTTTTGAAATAATATTGCCTTTGCTATAATTATTGTAATTATTATTATGATTAGAAACGGTTGAAGCTTGCCTATCGCTTAGCGAACTAACCTGATATGGAGCCTGATAGGAAGGATTTCCTTCATACGTTGTATTTTCAGTATTATTGCCATCGGTATATGCAGTATTCGCAGTATTATTAATGCCGTTATTTTCCGACAAATTTGTCTGCCGAAGGCTATCGTCAGCCGAATAATTATCCAAAGTAATACTTGAATAGTTAGTATTATTATTTTCTAATGATAAATTAAAATTATTCAGCATATTATTAAATTCAGAATCGGCAGGACTGCCAATATTTGCCGATATTGAATTTTGCAATAAATTATCTCCGACATTGTTGAAATTAGAACCGATAATTCCTGATGTCGTAGTTTGCAATATATTAAAATTATTCAGCATTTTCTATTATATTATTATTTATTTTATTTTATTTTTATATTAATTATGTCTTAATTTTTATTGCTTTTTTTGTTGTCGTCTATAAATTTACAAATTATTAATTATGTTGACTCTTTAGCATAATTATATACATACCATATTATAATATATTATATTACGGTATAGCTTGTTCAAGCGATGTCAGCATCGCATTTTCGGTGGTCAGCACTTTTGAATTTGCCACATAAGCGTTTTGCGCTATTATCATATTTGTAAACTGGGTTGAAATGTTAACATTAGACTGCTCTAACGCCGAATCTGTTATATATCCGAAATTTCCCGTTTGAGCGGTCCCTATTGCAGGCTGTCCTGAAGTATAACTCTGGGCATAAAGACTGTTGCCTTCAGATACCAAACCTGTCGGAGCAATAAAATTAGCAAGCGCTACCTGATATAAATATTTAGTCTGTCCGTTTGAAAATAGTCCTGATATTCTTCCTGATTTATCTACCGTAAAACTTGTAAGCGTCCCCGTAGAATAACCGTCTTGAATAAATGATGTCGTCGCCGATGTTGCGGCATACTGGGTAAGATTAGTCAAGTTTAAAGCAACATTTAAAGGTTCAGTCGCTCCGTCGGGGAGCGTAGTCGGAGAAGGGCTCACATAAGTGGGCGCATCTGTTAATGTTTGAGATGCTCCCGATGTAATCTGACCGTTAGAATTAAAAGTAACATCCGGGGCTGTTGCGGAAAGAGACTGTCTCTGTGCCGCTGTTCCGTTAAAGGAATAATAAACATTCCAATTGCCCGCCGTTGAGGATGATGGAGCAAAAGTAACATTTAAAGGTAAGGCATTTCCTAAAGAATCGTAGGTATTTATCGTAGTAGAATAATAATCGGAAGAAGGACCAGCTATAACGCCGCCTCCTGCAGTAAAACCTGTTGACGGAAGCGGCATGGCATTAGATAAATTAACAGTGCTGGCTGTCGTACTAACGCTTGCAACCGTATTTAAAAATTGGTAAGGGTCAACTGTTGAACTTGCAGCTGTTCCGTTAGCATTTATCTGTATAGAATCCCCTTGCGATATACCCGACATACTTGTTAAGCCTAACGTATTTTGTGAAACCGCAGTATTTTGAAGAATAGAACTTGTAAGAGGTTGATTTAATGTAATAGTGTTGCCGGTAATAGATTTAATAGTATAAAGATTATTGGTTCCATCACCGTTGCCTATAAGAATTGAATTAGCGGCATTACCGGATGTTGCACTAAAATTTGTGGCAGAGTTAACAGTAATAGTTGTTGACCCTGCTGCTGCCGAAGATGTAAGATAACCTCCGGCAAATGTCCCTGTTGTTGTAGTAGGAGTTGTTTGCGGCGATATAGTCGAATTGAGATTTGCCGTTAAAGTTGCAGTTGTTGTAGCTTGAGGAGCTATCGCCCCCGTGTTAAGACTTATATTTTGAGGAGAACCCGATGTTGCAACGCCTGCAGAATTTAGCGCATAACCCTGTACTATATTTCCGGTAGGATCTACAATATTTCCGTTATTATTTTCTGAAAATTGACCGTTTCTTGTATAATATTGAGTTCCGTTAGGAGCTTTTACAATAAAAAATCCGTTTCCGTCAACAGCCATATCAAGCGGATTTGAAGTCGTCTGTAAAGCGCCCTGCCCAAATTGCTGTTGAATAGAATATAAATTTGTGCCGAGTCCTTCCTGTGAACTTGATGTTCCGCTTAAGGTCTGACTGACAAGATTTTCAAATATCGGATTGGAGCTTTTAAAACCTATAGTGTTAGAGTTTGCAATATTGTTCCCTATAACCCCCAGATATGTCTGGTTGGCGTTTAATCCAGAAACTGCCGTAAAAAGAGCATTAGCTGACATTTTGTTTTCTCCTGTATTTTTTATTTAATAAATTCATAAAACAAAATATGAATATACCGCTATTAATCACGTTTAAAAAAATAAAATTATTATAATTATAAAAGTTTATATAATTATCCCAAAATTGCCGATAGAAAATTATTTTTTAGTTTCTATCTCTATCGGCAATTATGGGTATATCATATATCATATATCGTCATAAAACTTAAATCTATTTAATTTTAATTAATTTAATAACTTAGCTGATGCCTTGAACGTTTGATAACGGCACTGTAGTTCCGTTGTTAAGCTCAAGCTCTACTGCTCCGCTGCTTGAACTCGTTATTCCCGTTACTGTTCCGCCTGCCATAGTTTGTGCCGTTATAGAATTGCCCGACGAATCGGAAGCATTAACCGAGAATGAGTAGTTTCCTTGAGGAGCCAGCGTTCCTGAATTAGTCATTCCATTCCAGCCGAAACTCTGGCTGCCTGCGGTTTCTGCGCCTAAATTTGCATTATATACAAGATTGCCTGAGCTGTTATATATATCCATTGAAGTGTTTGCTGAATTTTGAGGAAGCGAATAAGCTAAATTGACCGTTCCGCTGCCGCCGTATTGCAAAGAATTCCCGCTTGCCTGAACGGTTTTACCGACTAAATTAACGGCGCTGCCCATTGCCGCCTGATTTTCGGAAGAAACTAAACTGCTTATAGATGTATTCATCGTGTTTAATTCATTCATAGAATTAAACTGTGCTAACTCAGAAATAAATTGCGTATTAGACATAGGCTGAAGAGGATTTTGATTTTGAAGTTCTTTAACCATTAACGTCATAAAAGAGCTTTCGCTTATCAAATTGCTGCTGCCGGAAGCTGAAGCCGAACCGTACATATTTGACGGCACCGCTGCTTGAGATGATGTTGAAGACGCACCGGGTATTGTTGAAGCAGCGGTGGACGGTGCCCCAAAAAGAGAATTTACGGACATTTTATTTCCTCCATATTATTTAGAAAAATTTTCCTTTATTTATAATTTATTGCTAATTTGCGGAAAAATTTTCCTTTATTTATAATTTTATACTTGCGTTTACATAACTTATAAATTAACAAGCAATATCTATGCCGTATAATATAAAAAATATAAAAGGTATCCGATTTATTTTATTCACTGCTCCCGTCTACATTTTCCGATATTTATCCGTTCATAATATATATATAATTTATTTTCTGAATGACCGCTTCGCCATAAACGGCATGCGTTTATATGGCTTATACCATAGCGTCCATTGACTTTGAAATATATCAATATTTTCTAACGCAAGATTTAAGGTTATGATATTTATTTATCTTGTATTTCAAATTCTTTTAATTTATTTCTTAATGTTCTTGAAGTAACCCCGAGCAATTCAGAGGCTTTATTTTTATTTCCTCCCGTCTTTTTTAGCGCTGCGGCAATTAATTTTTTTTCCATTTCTTTTATACTTAAAACATCAAATAATTCGCTATTATCACAGATACCTGTATTATTATAATCGGAATCGGCGTTAATTATATTATTAATTATATTATTGTTTTTATTGTTATTTATGCTATTATTCAACATGTTATTCATACTTATATCCTGCCGTTCATTAATTCCATCGCTGCCGTTTGTTTGGTTATTATTTTTGTGTTTATAATTACAACCGTTTTTATCTATATCTTTATCTGTTGTTATATCTACACCTGTATCTTCTATTATATATTTATATCCATATCTGTCTATTTTGTCCGTATATGCGTTATATGCATCTTTATCATTCTCTATTATGATGTCTATAATTGAATCTTTACCATTATTTACATCTTTATTTATTTTATTATTCCTATTATCAGGCATATCATCATCATCTGCCGAATAATTTATCTTGCTTAATTTATTATCTAACCTATTTATCGGCGAATTCATAATATCAAATTTACTTAAATGCGATATATTTAAAATATTACTGTTCTGAGCAAGTATGACTCCCCTTTCTATTATATTTTCTAATTCTCTGACATTTCCGTGATAGCTTAAAGACGCCAAATAATCTAAGGCGTCTTTAGATATATCATTAATATTTCTATAATATTTTTTAGAATATTTTTTAATAAAATAAACACTCAGAGGCTTAATATCTATTTTTCTTTCTCTTAGGGGAGGCAATTCTATAGGCAGAACATTCAGCCTGTAAAATAAATCTTCTCTAAATGTTCCTTCTTCAACCATTTTTTTTAAATCTTTATTAGTTGCGGCTATAACTCTTGCATTAATATGCACTGGACTGTCTCCTCCAACCCGGTCTATATAATGTTCTTGAAGTGTTCTCAAAATTTTGGATTGAAGATTTTTATCCATATCTCCTATTTCGTCAAGCAGTATCGTGCCATTATTCGCAAGTTCAAATTTTCCCGTCTTTCTGGCTGACGCTCCTGTAAAAGCCCCTCTTTCATGACCGAATAATTCGCTTTCAAGAAGCGTAGGAACTATTGCGGAGCAATTAACGGCGATAAAATTACCGTTTCTTCCGGATTTATTATGCAGATATTTAGCGATAACCTCCTTTCCGGTACCTGATTCCCCCGTTATAAGAACCGTAGCATCGGTCGGCGCTATAATATTTATAAACGATTCTATTTTTTTCATTTTTTCGGACAAAAAAACAAAATTATTTACTTTATCGTTTATTATTATTTTATGATTTATTATTTCATTTTTACGATTTTTAAAATTTATTAGAGTAGTTGAATCTATTGAATCTATTGAATCTATTGAATTTTTAATATTATTATCTAAACAGACGTTTATATTATTGTTGCCATTGTTGCCATTGTTTTCGCTGCTATTTTTATTAGTATCTGCATAATATGCATCGTCTATACTCGCAGCGCTATTTTTTATGAAGTTTATGCTGCTCTTTTCATATATAATTTTTTCTATATTTTTTATCGTGTTTTCAAGATCCGATATGCTGAACGGCTTTAAAAGATAATCTGCAGCTCCGTTTTTTATGGCTATTATTGCGCTTTCTATAGTTCCGTATGCTGTAATAATAACAAAAGGCGTATTTTCAAAGTCCTTTATTTTTTTTATTTCATTTAAAAAGCTTACTCCGTCCATTCCCGACAGATTTAAATCCGAAATTATCAAAAAAAAGTCATTGCTATTTTTATTTATATAACTTAGCGCATCTTCGGCAGAGGAAAAAATTTCCCCTTTTCTGTTTAATTTAGAAAGACCGAGACTTAATGCAGAACGCATATAAGAATCATCGTCAACAATCATTATTTTTTCTTTAAGCATTTAATACTATACTCCGCTAATGAAAATTATCAGATTTAACATAATCAATATAATATAATTATACAATATATAACAATATAAATATAAATATAAATTATGATATAATATCTTAGAAAAACAAATTGGGAAACACCTAAGCACATTAAAAAAATTGCATAATTAGCAATAAATAATATAACTTAATACTATAACTTAAATATAATAATAATTTAGTAAATAATACAGTTGATTATGATTACCGATAAAAATAATAAAATTAGCATTAATGATAATGATTTTAACGGCAGAGCTGATATTAAACTGGATGTTAATCCAGAGATTATTTTAGAACCGTTCATTATTAATCCTGACAAAGAATCTTTAGAAAAAGCTTTTAAATCTTTTGAACTTGCTTCCGCCAAGCTTTCCAAGTATTACAACAGCTTAGAAGAAAAAACGATAGACTTAAAAGAAAATTTAAACGCAGTTTTGGAAAGCATGCCTTTAGGTGTTATAATTACCGACGAATTAAATAAAATAACATTTATAAATAAATATTTAACGGCGCTTATTTCCCAAAATAATTTAATTAAATATTTAAATAAAGATATAAATGAATTTTTATATATCTTTTTCGAAAAAGCAACACTTGAGGATTTTATAAAACCTATCTTTAATCCGATTGAAAAAATAATGGCTATTTCAAAAAACAAATCCATTCCTATCTTTGCCTATGTTAAAATTTTATACGGAAAAAATAAAAAATTTTCAGGCAGAATATTTATTTTTCAAAATGTAGAAGAAATTAAAAAAACAAAAAAACTTGCCGAAATAGGAGAAATGTCTGCGAAAATAGCTCACGAAATAAGAAATCCTTTAGGCTCTGTAGAATTATTCGCATCTATTTTATCTACCGAATTGAAAGACGAAAAACATAAGGAAATTATTTCCTATATAATTTCTGCCGTCAAAAATATGAACACGACAATTACTAATCTGCTTGAATTTTCAAAAAAATATAAAACCTGATATTTCAAAACAGAATTTGTATGATATTTGCAGCAATTCAATTTTATTCGCATCATATATTATAAAACAAAAAAATATTACTATTGACAAAAATATTGACAGGGGTCTTTATATTAACGGAGATAAAAATCTATTAATGCAGAGTTTTTTAAATATTATAATTAACGCTTGCCAATCCGTTCCTGAAAATAACGGCATAATTAATATAAATAGTACAATAATAAAAAACGATTCAAATGATACCGATTATATTTGTATAACATTTGAGGATAACGGCAAAGGATTTGAAAAAGAAAATATGGATAAAATATTTACTCCTTTTTTTTCCACAAAAAAAAGTGGAGGGACAGGTTTGGGGCTATCTATAGCTTTAAATAACGCTATATTGCATGGCGGCTACATAAATGCGGAAAATTCTGCCGCCGGTGCTAAAATAAGCGTTTATCTGCCAATGTAAATTGTAATCATTTTTATATTTTTAATTATTTCAGTTATCATAATTAGAAAGTTCTAATAACTTTATAACCTGTTATTAAATTACATGGCATATATTTTGCTTATTTATAATAATATGAGACTTTTTGGAAAATATACGATACACCTTTTATTTTATTAAATTATATGGCATATATTTTGCGTATTTAAATGTAGATTTTTTTGGAAAATATACGGTATGCCTTATATATATTTAATTTAATATTTATTTTATTGCTATTTATTACTAACTATATTATTAATTATTATTAAAGGTAAAATGGAACTTTTTGGAAAAATATACAATATATTAGACGACAGTTTAAATGTCCTTAGCGAAAGACAAAATGTTATAGCTTCCAATATAGCTAATGCCAATACGCCGGGATATAAGGAAAAAACCGTTAATTTCGAAAAAGTAATGCGAGATATTGTTAATTCAGGCAGCTCGCTTAAGCTAAAGACCAACAGTCCTAAAGATTTTACAAATTTAGGTCTTAATAATTCTGAAAGTTTTGGAAATTCATTTGTTGAAAAACAAAAAGTTCAATCTGTGCCTGCATTAGACGGCAATACTGTAAATTTAAGCTCCCAAATGGCAGAAATGTCGTCAAATGCCATAAGATTTCAAGCTGTTGCAGGGTTATTGACTAAAAAGTTTGCGATGCTGAATTATGCTATTACGCAAACTGCTCCTTAACTTTAACTTAATTAAATGCTTTAATAATTTTTTAATAATTTAACGGTTTAAATAAAAATAATATTGTAAAATA
Source organism: Candidatus Acididesulfobacter sp. (assembly GCA_027365695.1). Classification (GTDB taxonomy): domain Bacteria; phylum SZUA-79; class SZUA-79; order Acidulodesulfobacterales; family Acidulodesulfobacteraceae; genus Acididesulfobacter. The sequence goes on from DAHXMB010000047.1 coordinate 21,882, forward strand.
ATATTCTTAAAATGGTAAATTATAAATTAAAATAAATTAATATAAATTAATATAAATTAATATAATATGAGGTTAAACCGATATGAGTTTTAATGTTTCATTAAAAATTGCAGCTGAAGGATTAAACGCCGAAAGAATCAGAATGAACGTAATATCGTCAAACCTTGCCAATATCAATACCGACAATGCAGGAAACGGTTTGCCGTACGTGAAAAAAGAGCCTCTATTTAAGACTACAAATTTCGGTAACTATTTTGGAGTTGAGGTTGACAAAATAGAAAATGCAAATCATCCGTTTACTTTAAAATACGACCCTTCAAATCCTTTAGCAAACAAAGCGGGCTACGTTAAGATTCCGAATATTTCGTCTATCAGGGAATTGGTTAATATAATTTCTGCAACAAGAGCCTATCAGGCTGATGCTCAAGTAATAGCCGAATCTAAAGCGATGTCCCAAACATCTTTAAAAATTTGACGAATAATTTGACGTTAAAAATTTGACACTCGGTTAAATAATTTATAAAATAATAATTAATAATATATATTTAATGTATTAAAATAAAAAAATAATAAATTTAATTTAAATATACATTTGGAGATTTATTATGACAATCCCTATAAATAGCATAAATATTAATTCTATAAAAGAATTAAATCCTAACGATATAACTAATCCTAATTCTGCTGCAACTTCTTCTATTTCGAACGAAAACGGTGCAAGCAGCTTTTCAGATACGCTCTCTGGTTATATCAACGGAGTCAATAATGCACAGACAACCGCTAATAAACAGGCAGAATTAATAGCCTCAGGGAAATCTTCAAATATACATCAGGCTATGATTGATGTAGAAAAAGCAAACGATTCATTTGAACTTATGATGCAGATGAGAAATAAAATTATTACTGCTTATAACACTGTTATAAATATGCAGGTTTAAGGAGTTAAATGGCAGCTACATTTAAAGATTTCGGAAGTCAATTTAAAAAATTTTATGCTGATCTTTCAATAGAACGCAAAATTATATTTGCAGTTCTGATAATGGGGATTTTGGCTGCAATTTATTTTATGACGATGTATGTCTTCGCCCCTAAATACCGTGTTTTATTTTCTAATCTAAATCCGGCAAGTGCATCGGCTATTATAAATAAATTGCATACTTACGCAATTCCATATAAACTTTCTGACCAGGGCAAAACTATTTTAGTTCCAAAAAATAAAGTTTACATCACTCGGCTCAAACTTGCTTCCGCAGGGCTGCCTCGACAGGAAGGCGTAGGATTTTCGATATTTGACAAATATCAGATAGGTATGACTGATTTTATCCAGCATGTTGAATATCAACGTGCTTTACAGGGAGAACTTGAAAGAACAATCGACGAACTTAATCAGGTCAGATATTCAAGGGTTATTATAGTATTGCCACGCCGTTCTATTTTTGTGACTCGCAGAATTCCCGCGAAAGCTTCGGTTATAATTAAGCTGCGCTCGGGGATGCATCTTGACAGGCAGGAAATTTCCGGCATTATGCACCTTGTCGCAAGCTCCGTCCAAGGACTTAAATCAAAAAACATTACTATAGTAGATACTCGCGGCAAGATACTTTCTTTACCCCACAGAAAAAATTTTATTTATTCCACTTATCAGCTAAGCTACGTTAAAAAAATAGAAAATAATCTTGAAAATAAAATTAACAATATGCTTATACCTGTTGTCGGAAGCGGCAATGTAGTTGCAAAAGTATTTGCCAAAGTTAATTTTTCAAAAAAGATAGAATCTAAAGAAACATATAATCCAAACACTACCGCTATCGCATCTCAGGAAACTTACAAATCGTCTTCCGTAGGCTCGGTTAAACCGTCAGGCATACCTGGAGCAAAATCAAACCTGCCTCCGGGAAAAGTTCCTATTCCCGTTATGACGCCAAAACGCAATAACGTAAAAAAAGTAATTACAAATTACGACGTTTCAAAAAAAATAGAAAAAATTTCTTATCCTGCGGGAACTATTCAAAAAATTGACGTTTCTGTTTTAGTTAACGGAGTATATAAAAAAATAAAAAATAAAGCAGGAAAAATTACGACAAAATATATACCGAGACCTGCAAGCCAGATTGCTTTGTTTAAAAATATCGTTAAAACAGCCATAGGATATTCAAAATTAGCCAAAGATAAAGTTATAGTTGCAAATATGCCTTTTAAAAAAGTTTACCTCTATATACCTAAGCCTTCTTCGTATCCCTTGCTTTTATTTTCT
>DAHXMB010000053.1:0-31932 GCA_027365695.1 Candidatus Acididesulfobacter sp.
AATTTTTTAAAGGGGGTACCCCCTTTAAATTATACTAATAAAAATAAATAATAATTAATAATTAAAATGATAATAAAAAAGAATTAAAAGAAGGAAGTAATAAAATAAAAAATTGGTCTTGACAAATGGGTGCAGTATATACCGCCACGGCGGTAGGAGAAGACGGCAAGGTCGGTCTCGCGGGCAAGGTCGTTACCAAACAAGGGGCGCTACTTGCAAGGGTTTTGGTAGCAGGTTTCCTTCAAGGCGTAGGTCAAGCGTTTCAGCAAAGTTCGGAAAATTTATCGTTTTCGGGACTTACCGGTAGTACGACGCAGCAGCCTATTACTCCGTCCGGCAGAGAATTATTATCGGTAGGTCTCGGCGGGGGCATATCTCAGGCTACGCAAAAACTCGCCCAGTTTTATATGAATATGGCAAATAAAATGTTTCCGGTTATTCAAATTAACGCCGGCAGAAAAATAGACGTAATGTTTTTAAAAGGAGCGTATTTACCGTGAAAGTCAAAATTATTCTATTAGGTTTATTAGGTTGTATAGCGTGTTTAACTTTAGCAGGCTGTTCTTTAATGCCGTACTCCGGAAGTTTTAATTCAGGCGGCATTAAATACGTAAGAGGGGTAAACGGCGGTTACGTCGGTTCTTTAAATCAAGTTTACAAACAGTCTATCATAGAACAAAAGAAAGAAAATCTTAAAAAGGAGCGTTATTAAATCATGAGAAAAAAAATTATAGCGGTTATTTTGCTTTTAAGCGTAAGCATATTTCCCGCTCTGCTCTCCGGTTGCGCTACCACTTATACGGGAGATAAATTACTTAGGCTTCCGAGCGGAGAACCGGTTAACAATAAAACCTTTTACGAGTCTTTATTATTAAAAAAATCCATTTTGGAAAAAGACAAAACGGCTTTAGAAGAATCTTTAATCAATAGACCCGCTACGCCTATATATATTCATTCAAAGATTTTAAGAATGCTCGTTATGCCGTATGTGGACACCGATAATATGCTTCATACTTATCAGTATATTTATTTCAAAATCAAAAAAGGCGGCTGGCTTTTAGGCAATTATTTAATGCGCGTGGGAACCAACAGAATTTTTAATCCGCTGGGTTTTATCGGTAAAACGAATGAGGCGAATAAATCAAATATCGTTACATATTCTCAACCCAAACCGGTAGTAAAAAAATACAAAAAATCAAAAGGCGGATTTTATAATTCCGTCTTCCAAAACGATATTAACGCCGCTAAACGGGAGAACAATAGTGGTCGATAATCTTTTTTCCAAAATTAAAACGTTTTTGGGTCTAAGCGAACTCGACGCCGTTAAAGCCGAAGAGTTTTCGAGATTTTTCGAGAAAGTGCCTTTATCCAAGTATCTTTTTCCTCGAACCTACGATAAAGAACAGGAACTTTATATAATCGAAGACCCTATGTCTAAACCGGATTATTTGGGTTTCGGATTTATTTTGTATCCCAAGACGGTTATGGGAGCCGACACTCTTAAATTTCTCGAAACCGGTATATATCAAAATCCGTCCGTTCCAAACGATACTATTTTGCAGTGGAATATGTGGGGCGGAGATTTTACAGACCCGATAATCGATAATTACGTAGCGAGGAAAGAAAAAAAAGTTCAAGAGATAGCCGAGGTTTACGCCAAATTTCTTAAAGAACATAAAAATAAAGGCTTTACTCTTGACTGGCGCGCTCCGTTAAGGGATATAGTCGTCTTTTTAACCGTCAAAGTTCCCTTCAATTTAACCAACGACGACATTAAAAACGAAACGCAGGCTAACGCGGTAGTTTCTCTAAAAAATCAGATATTCTCTACTTTAAATCAGGCAAATTTATTGCCCGAACCTTTAGAGCCGGAAAGCCTTATATTTTTTTACAGAATGTTTTTTAATCCAGACCATAATTCAAACGATCCTTTTATTTACGACGAAAACGAGCTGATAAAAAGACAATCCGTATTAAGGGATACTCTTATAACACAGCCGCACCACGGCAAATATATCAAGATTGACAATTATTACGGAAGGGCTTTGACTATCAAAACTTTTCCGCAGGAAGTAACGAGTTTCGATACTATTGATTTTTTGGGTTCTACCGAACACTTAAACAGAAATCAGATAAATACGAGATTTTTTTATTCTTTTATCTTAAGAAAAGCCAACGATAACGAAAAAACTTCCGTATCCGGCAAGGCGGAAATTAATATGAAACAAAAAAGCCTTTCCGCTTTATCCCGCAAACTGCGCGACAGACAGGAAGATTCTGTAGTTTATTCAAGAGAAACCGAAGCGGGTCAACAGGTATGGAAAGGTTTTCCGATATGGTATCTATACGATAAAGACTATAAAGTATTGGACGACGCCGTATCTACCGTTAAAAATACCGTGGCGCAAAAAGCGTTCGAACTTCAGGAAGAACTCGTCGTTATGCCGTTCTTTTTGGCTTCAACGCCTTTTAACGCATCCAGAATACTAACGGATTTCGCTCCGAGAAGGGCTTATACGATGTTTTCCTATAACGCCGCTTCGTTAACTCCTTTGCAATCCGATTGGAAAGGTTCGGGCACTCCGATTATACCTTTGATATCCCGCAGGGGCCAGCTTATGTTTATAGACTTATGGGATACCAACGGCGGTATGAACGCAAGCGTAGTGGGTCCTATGGGACAGGGTAAATCGTTTTTCGTAAACCATATTATATTTAACTATATTACCCTGCCGCAAAGTATTATCCGCGTGATAGACGTGGGAGCAAGCTATCTCGGCATAGCGAAACTTTTCGGCGGAGACTTTATAGAACCGGATTTCTCGCATCCTATATGCGTTAACCCGTTTTCCAACGTCGTAAATTTAAACCAAGAAATATCCCAACTCGTAGGAATAGTGGACAGAATGATAAAGCCTACTTCCGCTTGCACCGATACCGAAAGAGGCTTGATACAGCTCGCTATTAGAAATTCTTTCGAAAAATACGGCAACGATACGAATATAACGATAGTGCGGGACGAAATACTTCAGATAGCCAAAGACGCCCAAGACGTCGAATTTAAAAAATTGGCGGATTATAATCTGCTTCCGTGGGCGAAGGGCGGACAATACGAAAAGTTTTTCGACGGCAAATCCGAAATAGATTTTACAAATAGGCTTATCGTTTTCGAGCTCGGAAAAATCAAGGAAGACACTACCCTTACAAATATTCTTTTAATGACTATATTTCATCATATTAATAAAGAGATTTACTACGGAGACAGAAGCGACAGAACGATTAAAAAGTTGGTCATTTGGGACGAAGCTTGGAGATTTACGTCAAACGAGCTCGTTCTTCCGTTTATAGAAATGGGTTCGAGAGAATACAGAAAGTTCGGCGGATCTTTGGTATTTATAACGCAGTCCGTTTCCGACTTGCAGAAAAACGACACGACTAAAACCATAAAAAGAAACAGCGAATATCTGTTCGTTTTCTACCAGAAACCGGAAGAATGGGAAAGGATAGTAAAAGACGACGAACTTTATATTTCCGAATACGAGAAAAACCTCTACAGAGATACTCTCCATACCGTAAAGGGAGCTTATTCCGAAGTGTTGGTTATAAGTTCGAGAGGAAAAGGCATAGGCAGGCTTTTAATGCCGCCGGAACTTTACTGGTTATATACGACCGACGCCGCCGAAGTGGGTATAAGGCAAAGATTTATAGACGAAGAAAACGGCGACGTCTTAAAAGCGGTGCGAAGATGTATAGAATATAAAAAAAATCATTAATTCGGGAGATGTTATGAATAAGAATAAATCAGCATTATTTGCGGCTACTTGGATTATTACTTTGGTAATTTCTATCGGCGGCGGCTTTATAGGAGCAAAGATTTACAACGTTTATTTTAATAAACCGCCTAAGTTTTACCAGTTTGACCTCGTTAAAGCCATAAAAAATGAAAATGCAGTTTTATACGGCGCTCATACTACGCCCGCTCTGGCAAATCAAATGTTTACGAATTATTTAAAAAAAATTAACAATGGTCTTAAAAAATATTCCAAAAACGGAATAATTTTTATAAAAGGCGCCGTCGTAGCCGGAAACGTAAAAAACATTACAAATAAAATTATCGGAAAATAGAATGTTTAACACTATTGCATTAGACGAATTTACTGATTTTATTCTCGAATTTATGGATGACAATTTTAATTTTCTTGGAAATCATTGCCGCCATACCGCCGCAGTTTGTGAAAAAATAGCGGATAGGTTAAATATCTGCTCTTCCGACAGAAAGCTTTTGAAATACGGAAGCCTGCTTCACGACATAGGCAAATTATATATACCGAGAGCTATTCTTTTAGCTCCGAGAAAACTTACGGATAAAGAATTTGAAATAGTCAAAGACCACCCTGTTTACGGCAATCAAATAATAAAACGGTTTAATTCGCTTAACTCCGTAAGTCCTTTTATATTATATCATCATTACAGGGACGGATATGGTTATCCGGATTCGCCGCCGTTAGACCTGAGCGTGAATCCAATTTTAATTGACATTTTAACCGTTTCCGACTCTTATACGGCTATTAGCGAAAAAAGACCGTATGCGGATAACGGAAACATCAATCCTATAGAAATGTTAAAAAATACAAAAGATATAAAAAATAAAGGAATTAATGAGGAGATAGTGGATGTATTATCGACAATTACTTTCTAAATACCGACTTCCGCTCTTAATCTTATTTTTTATGGCGGTCGGCTCTTTATCGATATTGCTATATTCTAAATACGTGGGTTATTTCGGCTGGAATTACCAAACTTGCATAAAACCGAAATACTTCTACGTAAACAGACTCGATAAAAATATACCCGCCGGAGCGTTTTTTGTTTTTAAGTTTAAAGGAAGCTTCCTTTATCCTAAAGGCTCTTTGTTCGTAAAATATATGAGGTGCGTTCCCGGCGAAACGCTTAAAACCGTTTTACTCAAAAATCATTACCGCTACTACTGTAACGGAAAGTATTTAGGTTTTGGCAGAAACTATTCAGACCACGGCAAGGGATTTAAACTGCCGCATTTTATTTTTAACGGAATAATTCCTAAAAACAGGTATTTTGCAATGGGCACGGCTTGGGACAGTTACGATTCGAGATACTGGGGATTCGTACGAAAAAAAGAAATAATAGGAATAGCTTATTCATTAATAAATTAATAAGGAGATTATTTTATGGGACTTTTAAAAAAAGACAAAGACAAAGAAGAAAAACCGAAAGAATACGTTAAAGAGGTCGAAAATATAAATACTTTTACCGACCCTAAGACGGCTGAGACAAGAAACGAAATAATGAAAGATTTTATAAAAAAGGTAGTAATAAAAAGAAATGTCCAAGATTAAATTTTTATTAATTATAATTTTCGTTTTATTATTGCCGGCTAAAGTTTACGCTTTCGCTTTAAACGGAGAGACTTATCCTATTATAGAGCCGTCCATACTTGCGCAAATTCAAGCGGGAGCAAAAAAAATAGAATCTCATCCGCATAGATTAATAAAAATGTTTAAGAAAAAATTAATGAATTATATTCCAACGCATGCGTATCTTCCGCCTGCACGCAAAAGTTATATATTTTATCACGACGTTATTTACAAACTTTCGTTTTCCATTCCGAGAGTGCAAAACGGCAAAGTCGTAGGAGTGTTATATCCCAAAGGATTTACCTTTCACGTTTTAAGATATTTACCTTTCGATTTTCCTACGCTCGTGATATTCGATATGAAAAACAAATATCAAAGATTTTACGTCGAAAAAAAATACGGAAGACATAATCCGGAAGCTATGCTTTTAACGACCGCGGGAGACCTTAAAAATATTTTGAAAATGGCTAAGCGCATTAAAAAGCCGGTTTACGCCAACATCGGCAAATTAGACGAAAGGTTTGACGTTAAGAATACTATAAGCATAGTGAAAAGGTCTTTTATAAGACTTAACGACGTGCGCGTAAACGTAATAGGAATGGATTATTTAATAAATTATTACGAAAAACATCATAAATAAAATGGACGAAAATATCTCTATCGAGTTTTTTGAAAAGTTGACGAATGAAAAAACAAAAGACGAAATCTGGAAAATCCTCTGCGAATGCGATAAAGAATTTTATCCGCCGTTATCCGAAAGAAAAACTTTCGGCAGCCTGTTAGACTTAAACTGCCGCGCAAAAACCAATAACAATCTTCCGCATGATTATTTTAAGTCGATGATTAAACAAAACTTTCTAATAGCTTTTATGGATAACCGCTATATAGTAGGTTTTCTTGCGTTCTTGTCAAATGTCAAGCCTAAAAACTTTAATATAAAATGCAATTATTATACGACTTTATGCGTCAGAAAAGCTAACAGACAGAAAGGCATAGCTACCGGATTATTAACTTTTAGATTGCCCGATAACTTTCGTAATGAAATAACGCTAACAAGGACATGGAGTTTAAATTACCCAATTATCACAGCTTTAAACAAGGCTGGATTTTCAATAAGAAAGGTAGTCGCAAGCGATAGGGATAAGGGAGTTGACACATTATATTACCAAAGACAAAAAGCTGTTTTTTGAATATTCAAACTTTTAAAAATTGGTTTTTTATAGTATAATTTACTTTAATCTATCAAGATATAACTTATTACATATCACTATTAATAAAATGAAAAAAATATTTTTAATATTTTTATTTATATTTATTCTAACGGCAAAAACTGCGGGAGCTATTACCTATTCCGAATTAAACAGGTATGTTTTCGCAAGCTATACTCCCGCAAATTATACGGGCAAGGTTCTTTATGTTTTCGAAGACCCTTTGTGCCCTTACTGCCATAAACTTAACGAACATATAGTTAAATACTCGCAAAAGTCCGGTTATAAAATCAACCTGATATTTAAAATAATTCACGGTGAACAGGCGTTTACTTATGCCGTAGATTACGTTTGCGGTCATCAACAAATAGACAATTCAAATTTTATTAAATATATAGATTTGGATTATAGCGGCAATTATTGCTCTTACGGCAAAGATTTGGTTCTTTACGATATTAAAATATCAAACCTTTTAGGCGTAAGTATAACTCCGTCTCTTATAAGCAATACCGGCTTTAGAGAGTCGGGTTTAAGTTTAAGGGCGATCAAAAGGGGGTTAGGAATTTCAAGATGAGAAAGATAAAAATTCTAATATTTTCTATCATCGTAAGTTTATTTGCGACGTTAACTCCGATAAAATCTTACGCTTTAATAGGTTGCGGTGCGTCTCCCGCAACTATGATACGTATATTTACGGAATCTATCACTACCCTTTATAACGTCTTTCCAATATCGTTAGGAGGCGTTACGATAAATCCGTTCGGCAATCTTCCCAACTTCGAAAGTTGCGGCAGTTCTCCTGTTTGTATTTGTATGCTCGGGACTCCGCCGATTCCGCATCCCGGACTTACCGCAAGCTTATGGATGCCTACGGCGGTAATAGAGACGGTAAAAACTCCGTTTTGCTTTCCGTCATTAGGGCTTTCTATTCCCGGAGCTTCCGCTTATTTGGGAGACGCCAATAACGCGTCCCATAAACCCGGAAGCGGCGGAGAGATTAAACAACCGCAAAATACATCAGACGAAGTTCATTATATAGAATATCCTCTTTTTCTTCCGTTAAATTTATTTACGTCTATAACTTCCGGTAATATGAGTCAGGTATTGGGAAGTTTAGGAAATATAGGATATATCTCTGAAATAGACCCGACTTGGAAAAGCGATATGCTCTCAACCATATTGGACCCGGAGTCTATTCTTTTCGCAAATCCCATAGCGCAATTGTCTTGTATGGCAGATTCCGCAACGTCTGCCGTGGGTGAACCCTTAGACCCGATGTTTTGGTGTATGGGCGCATACGGTTCTACTTATCCGGTAGCTCAGCAACTAAATTCTTTCGGCAACGTTCAAGGTTCGGCGGGACTTGCGGCAAGGACATTATTTCATTTATCGAGAATGCTTAAATTATGGAGTACGGAATCTTGCGCAGGTATTTGCGCGCCTATTCCTATGCCGATTTGGATTAAATCCGAATTTAGTTATTTTCCCGTCTATCCCGGAATGTATCCGATTAGAATTCCAATTGGTCAAACCGGTCTTATATGGGATCATGCCATAAATATGGCTATTCCGACCCAAAGCGATAACTTCGACTGGTTTATGTATCAGCATTGGACTTTTTGTTTTTTATAATAGGCGGTCAAAAGAATGATTAAATATATAATAATTATTTTCATAACTTTATTTATAAGTATAAAAGGAGCTTATTCCTACTCCTATTCGACTACTCCGTCTTCCGCCGCCAATCAAGCGGCTGGACAGATTAGCGGAGCTTACAATTCGGGGACGATTAACGGTTCGCTTATTAATCCGCTATTAAATTCCAATACTCCTATGACGACTTTAAACGGCAAGACGTCTTTTAACGCTCAAATATCCTGTCCGTCCGCCTCTAATTTATTGCAATTAAACTTTTTTCCGATGAGCTCCGGCGATTTTGAACTGCTTATATCTCAAAATACTAATCCGGCTTCATCAAACAGTTTCAATTACACCGCTACCGTTCCTTTAATATCCGGCGTATGCACGAACGGTTTTATAGCTTGCGACGCAGGAACGTGGGATAATTGCAAATATTACCAGTGGGGAACGAATTCAAACGGCGGCATTATTTGGAATAACGTATCTACTTTAGAATCTTTAGGAACTTGTTTTTGCGTAAACAATTCCTGCGGAGGTCTTTTTAATTCCGACTTTAAAAATATCGCGGGCACGATAGGCGGCGGTCTATCGATGCTTGTAGCCGAAACGGATAATATTGCGATATCCAATGCTCAGTTTAATATGCAGGCTGGTTATCAACTTTCGTATTACGGTCAGTCCGCCGCAAACTGTCAAACGGAAAGCGGCTCAGGCGGTTACGTAAATCCCGAGCAGTTTTACAAAAATCCGTCGGCAATGGGCAACGAAGAAACGAATATAATTAGTTCGCAAAGTTCCGATACGTCTTCGCCTTATTACTCTATTACGAACAGCGAATACCTTAAAAATAATCCGGTAACGGAAAAAACCTGTAATATCGATACGTCGGTAACGATTAATACGACGACGAGCATGACGAACGCTTTTTGTCCTTCGGGTTCAAGCTGGGATTACGTATCAGGGCATAACGGTTCGGCAATTATACTGCTAAACGGTTGTTTTGCAAATGCTCAATATAGCAGCGGTTCAGGTTCTACGTCTGCCAATCAATACGAACTTTCTTGCCCTACCGGTTATTCGTTAACCTCTCAGGATTTTGTTTCAAACGGCAGCACGGTATCTTTTCCGGACGGAGACGGATGGGGCGGGACTTGGACTATAGACCCTTCTATATATACGTCCAACGCATGTCTCGAATATATTTATACTCCGCAGGTATCCCACGATAACGGCTGTTCCAATATCGCGAATAATACTAAATGCAAACTCGAAACCGAACAGGTTTGCGGCGCTTTAGGGCAAAACTGCGTTTATACGGTTCAAGATTATAATCCAACCGGCGTTACTCCTCAAAGTATGTGTAAAACTATCAATAATGGAACGGTTTCTACTCCGAATTTCGGCTCTTCTACTCTGTATTACTGGAACGTTTGCGCTAACGGCGGCTCTATAACTTATACGTCAAACGATCCCGCCGATGCTTCGGGAACTCTTTTAACATCGTCTAATAATAACGATTATTGGATTATACATAGAACTTACACTTGCCAGTCTTCCGCTCCGAACAGTTATAACTATACCGATATGGAAAACAGGACGAATGAAGTTAATCAGTCTCTTACGGCTTCCGGCGGTTCAAGCTACACCGATACCGAATACAATTCAAACGGAACGACTACCCAGATAAGCGGAATTTCAACCGATTATTCAAGCAATGCGGTAGCCGCGGGACTCGGTTCTACTCCCTGCGTATATTCCTGCGTCGTGGAAAATAACGCTTCAAATTCGCAAGCGTTGGATACCAACTCCGATACGACTAATACCGCCCTAAACGGAACGCAGGCTTCCAATACCGTAGCGAGCAAAACGATTTTAACTTGCACGCAAAATCAGGCTTTAAGCACGGGGACGGCTCCGAGCAATAATACTTGGGTATGCCCTGCAACAAGCGGAGAAACTATAGTAAAAAACTGCCAATGTTTAGACGAAAGCAATTATACGATAGCGACCGTTTCCGTTTTGGGTCAAGCGGCTAATTCTATGATATGTTCGTCAAATTAAGAGGTAAAAATGTTTAAAAAAATATTTTTGATAAGTTTTTTGATTTTATTATTTGCGTCGGTTAAAGCGAACGCCCAATATCTTTGCGGAGCGACGGGATATATCTACCGCAACCAAGGTTTTTGCAACGCCAACTGTTCGTTAAACGGAAATTCTTCTCCCTGCGAAGAATTATCTTCGAGTTCGACTCCCGCTCCGTCCTGTCCGTCCGGATATCAAGGTTTCGTGTTTGACCCAAATAACAATACCACTTACGCTATAACTACTACTTCGCAATTCTGGACGGCTTTCGATTCTCCCGCGAGTTCGTCGTCAATGGCTATTATACCTAATAGTTCGGTTAATTCGTTATTAAACTCGATTTTAATTTATTACGATATCCCAAATGCTTGGATAGGATTATATAATCCGGAGATGTCGACCGATTACAACACCGTAAATCCCGACAGACCTTACTCTTGGTCAGACGGTTCTACTCCGTCTTATTATAACTGGGCAAGCGGAGAGCCGAATAACGCCCTGCCCAGTCAGGATTTAAGTTTATTGCCGGAGTCCGAATACGGTCAGCACTGGGTAGAAATGGAACAAAACGGGACTTGGAACGATATCGGATATAATTATACTTATCCTTCGTCGCAAAATTACGCTCCTTATCTGCCGGCTTTAGTCCAGTTTAATAACCAGTTATCCTGCGTAAGCGGGGTAGAGCCGCCCACTCAACTTACGACCGGACAGGAAGGCAATCTTGCGAATCAATATTGTGGCGGCAATACATCTAACTGCTATTTATGTTCCGACGGAACTAATTTAGAGCAGTGCCAAAGCGGAAATACTTATCCGTCCGGCACGGCTTATTTATGCCCCGCGGGACAAACGCAGTGCAATAAGAACGAAATCGGCGGAACTCCAAAGTGCCCTTCGGGATATACTTTACAAAATGGAGAATGCGTAAGCAACATCGCTCCATCTTGTCCGGGAGGATATACTTTTTCCAACGGCGAATGCATAGAAAAAACATCGCCGTCATGTCCGTCCGGATATACCGAAACAAACGGACAATGCCAACAGGGAAACGTCGGTGGAAGCGTCTGGAATATATGGGGACAGGAATTATTATACACGTCGGGCAACTGTATTAATGGAGATAATTTTTGGGTCGGCAATATCTGTTTTAACACTTCCAATAACACTTTCGGCGGAACTATAGCATACGACAGTTATTGGTTATATGCCAATATGTATAGCGGTTCGGGAAGCGGCATAACCGGAGACGGCGGCTATTGGGGCGTCGGCGGCTATATAAGCTATAACTCTTCTAATAATACTTTTTCTGGAGTAATATCCGGCGGCGGCGTCACTGTAACCGGAAACGGAAATTGTCTTGATTTTAGCGGCTATGGAGTGAGCGGTTCGAACCAAGTCTGTATGAGCCTTCACACTACGGCTATGTCTTGCCCGTCGGGTTACGCTTTGCAAAACGGCGAATGCGTGGGAACGGCTTCTCCGTATTGTTCACAGGCAGGCTATAGCTTAACCAACGCCGATAACACTTGCACGTCTACGATTACTCCGACTTATACCTGTCCATCGGGAACGGAACTCGTAGGCGATCAATGCATTTCTTATTCCTGTCCTTTAGGCAATAACGATACCTGCGTCAATACCGGTTCCGGCTATTACTGTTCTCAATATTCCTGCGTTAATTATAATAGCAGTTCGGCATATACAATTAATAATCCGCCTGTAAACGCCAATAACCCTACCAATAACGGTCAAACTAATTCCGCCGGAGAATGTTTGGGGCAAATTTATATTTTTTCAGGACAAGCTTTGCAATGCAGAGACCCGGGTATCCAGACCGGCTGGGGCGGCGGTTGTTGCACGGCGGATAAAAGATGGTTCGGGCTTTCAAATTGCAACTCTCAGGAAAAATTACTTGCGGAACAAAGAGCCGCCGGAGACTGCACTATGGTAGGCACTTATTGCGCGCAGAGCTTTTTAGGATATTGCCTGCAAACAGACCAGACTTGGTGCTGTTTTCCGTCTTTGCTTGCAAATATTATCCAACAGCAGACGAGAGCAATGCAGGGATTGCCGATATCCGGCTGGGGAACGCCGACGTCTCCCAACTGTATCGGTTATACTCCGCAACAGTTTCAGGCAATTAATTTTTCGAAGATTAATTTATCGGCTTTTTATAACAGCATAGAGCAACAGACGTCGAGCGTAATAAGCAACGCCGCTACTAATGCGGTTAATAAATTTCAGCAGAGTTTGAGCGGGAATTGATAAAATACATAAAATAAGGAGAAAATTATGTTATATTTTAAAAAGATTAAATCCGCAACTTTAAATTATTTAATAATAATCGCCGATAAGGTTTATTTTGCGTTAACTATGATATTTATAGTATTAGGATTAATATTCTTTTTCGGCTTCACGACTAAATTCTTTATAGTGAATCCACATATTTTTAAAGCTGACAAAATCGCAAGACATAAAATTATCGTAATTCAAAAAAGTCTGCACAACAAATAATTATTTATTCCGTCTTCTTGCTATTTCATCTTTATATTGAGCTTCCGTGTCCAAATAAGAGTTATATATTTTATTGATAATTATTTTGACAATTTTTAAATTATATGGCAGTAGCAAAACAAGCGAAATAATATAAAAATAAAAAGCGAGCATAACGCCCAAGTGAAAATGATGATGTTTTACAGTGCCGCTAATATATTGCCATTTCCCGCTATATTTTAGTTTTAATATTATATACTTTATCAATTCCAATTTAGCCCAAATTTTCCATTTGTAAAACCAGTCTAAAAATAAAATAGGTAGCCCAAAACTTAAAATGATAGAAATTATGTAAAGATAAAAACTTATTTTTCTTATTTTTCTTTTTAATCTTTCTCCAGGACCTATTGACGTTTCTTCGACTTTGATTTCTTCATTATTATTATAGGTATCCATAACTACCTCTTTTTTTAATTTTCGTTTCTATTTTTATCTATTTCCTTAATTATTTCCAAAGATTTTGTTATTGCAATTTTTAGATTATTATTTTTAATCTTTGAATCAATTTCCTGAATGTCTTTTTTTATCCTTTCATAATTTTTTAAAATATCGTCGTCTTTTAAATTATAATGATCCATAATGCAAAATAGACATTGATAGCCTATTGCTATTATGTATATAGGAGATTCTATAAAAGCTTTAAATTTAAATAAATGCTGCTCAGGGGTTTGATTAAAAAATATGGTAATTATATAAGATTCAATAAACTTTAGCAAAACTTCTTTGCTTGCTGGGTTAGAGTCAATATATGATTCGATATGCTCATTGCTTATATTGTCTAAGTTAGACGAATCACCTCGTTTCTGCATATCTAGGATATGTCTATAAATTTCTAATAAATTTATGGTAATTCCCTTTCTGTCTTCGTTTAAAATAGAAAAATAATTATAATATTTTTCAAGATAATAAAAACAGGGATTTTTGATTAAATAAAGAAATTCTGGATTATATTCCGGGGTATCAATAATTATTGACGGGAGTAACCGAAGATTATTGAAAATTTTTAAAATTTTTTCATAATTCAACGGATACTCTTGTTTTTCATAAAAAATCAAATCTTGGCTTATTCTTTCCAAATGCTCTATATGAATTTTAACTCTATTAAAGAAATGCTTTGCCGCATTAATTTCCTTGGAAGTCTCTTTTTCTTTATTATCTTTTAGTTCGTGAGCTATGGCTATAGTCATTCCTATAGTGCCGATAGCTATAAAGCCGCTAAAAGCAAGACCAAAATATTTTAAAATTATATATTGGAATTCTATTTTGTAACTAAAAATAAGGATAATTGCAATAATTAAAAATAAAAAAGAAAATAAAAAAATTGCAATTAAAAACACGCTGATAACTATTTTAAATTGGGGTGTATCTATATCATTTAGGTTAAAATTTTCGATATAATTTTTCGGAGTATAAAAAAAATTAATTATTCTTTTTATTTTTTTATTTTTTTCGGAGACTTTTTTATTAAAAAAACGAAGCAAAAAAATTGATAGAAACGCCAAGATAATAGCTGAAGCAAATATTACTTCAAATAGTTCTATATGAAAAAATTTAAACAACGTTAAAACTTTATATTGATTTTTCATAATATTTTTTTAAGAAACTCTACAATCTTATTTTTTGATGTCGCAGAAGTTATTTTTTTGGGATTAAAAATCATATATACTCCGTTGTTAGAATTTTGTGAATTTATATATCGCATAAAACCTTTAGGTGGGGGTGGTAAGGGACTCGAAAGTTTAACCGCTTCAATGGATTGTGAATCGAAATAACCGTTACCGGAAGATCTAATTAATCTTACATCGTAAATTCTCCCACGCGGCGATATTTGAAAGGCTACTATTGATTTATAATTTAAAGAGCTGTTGGAAACAGTAAAATTAGAACTTATTATAGTAGCTATTTTATTTGCATAATTTTGTTCGGATATTTGTTTATAATCATTATTAAAGTTTATTCCGTTATTTAAATCTTTATAAACTTTTGGATTTAAAGGTTTATTAGAAGGCTTGGAATTTTGCTGTTCTATTCCGAAAGCCGTTGTTGCGTTAACGACAAAAACGACCGTTATAATTATAAATAAAACTTTTAACGAAATATTCTTAAACATATTTAAGTCTCCATAAAATTTAATTTTTCATATTTTTTAAAATTCTATCATAAATTAATCGTTTTGCCAAAAAAAATTACTTCCTACTATGTATTATTTTAGGAAGTAAACCTACCATTCCGAATAAAAAAATAATAAAAATTTACTATTTTTATATTGATTTTTAGCTCAAAAATTCCTATAATAGTATTTAAGGAAGCTAAAAATTTATTCAACAATTTTTGTGGATAACTTTTCTAAGACCCAGATAATCAAAATTCTATATTTTAAAAATTTCGTTAGCTTAATCAAATTGCGTAATTTTTAATCACGTAAAAATCAATAAAATTTATGGACGACAAAACTCAAATAAATATCTACACCGACGGAGCATGTTCCGGAAATCCGGGTCCGGGAGCATACGCCGCTATACTGCTATATAAAGATAAAGAAAAAGTAATATCCGGCTTTAAAGAGCAAACGACAAATCAAGAAATGGAAATATCGGCCGTCCTAAACGCCCTGAAAGCTATTAAGAATAAAAATATAAGCATAAATCTTTATTCCGATTCCAAATACGCGTTGGACGGTATGTCCGACTGGATGCACGGCTGGGCTAAAAAGCAATGGAAAAAAGAAATTAAGCATAAAAATATTTGGCAGGAAATTTATAATCTTTATAACGCTTTAAAAATTAACTGCGTCTGGGTTAAAGGACACTCTGATAATTTATACAACGAAAGATGCGATAAAATAGCGCGGAGCTTAATTAAAGAAAATAGGTAAATCTTAATCTTATGGACAATAATCAAATAGTAATCTATGCCGAAACGCCTATTACCAAGAACGGCAAGAAAACAGAACTCGTAGAAACCGATTTAAAGACTAATAATTATTACGAAAACGACAATATCGTTTTCTTTACCGCTTCGCAGATTAAAACTTTAACGGACGGCATAGATAACCCTTTCCATAAGCTCGTTATTCTTTTGTTATACGAAACCGGAGCAAGAATCGAAGAAGCAAGGACCTTAAAATTTAGCGATATAGACATCGGCAATGGACGGGTTAAAGTATTGACGTTAAAACAGCGGAAAAAAAATAAAATTTACCGCTATTTAAAAATATCCGATAAATTATTGTCGTTAATTTTAAATCATAGGGTTACCGCTAAACTTACCGACGAGGATTTTATTTTATCCCAACGGCAAGGCAAACCCGCCATCACGAGAAAAGGAATAAGCCTTATGTTTAAATCTTACGTCGTTAAATTATTAGGTCAAAGCAATTTAGACAAAGCCCATCCACACGCCTTAAGGCATACGAGAGCCGTTCATTTGCTTGATAGCGGTATGAATATAATGCTGTTGAAAAACTTTTTGGGACACGCAAGCATATCGAACACGCTAATCTATCTTAAATACAGCAATAAGGACATGGCGGAAGCGATAAGCAGGGCGAATAACGGATTGTAAATTATGCTGCATAAAATATTATTTCAAATATTAAACTATTCGGGCTTATCGGCTACTCTATTGGCCGTCTGGTTTTTTTCGTCGCATAAATATAAAATAGGATTTGCGGTCTCAATATTAAGTTGCATCTTGTGGATAGCGATAGCGTATATAGATAACGTATGGAGCCTTTTAATTCTAAACGCTATATTGCTGATATTGGATATAAGAGGATATTTCAAAAAAGATAGTCAGAAAATAAAACAAACAGAGGCAAATTAATGTTAACCCAAACCGCATTAGATTTAGACGGCGTTATATTCGATTACGAGAAAACTTTTCAAAAAGAAGCTTTAAAACTTGGATTTGAAGTTTCGGTTAAGCATTCCGAAATTTATAATATGGCGGACAGATACGAGATTACGGCGGAGCAGGTCTCCTTAATCAATTCAAGAATTGACTTTTCCGATATGAAAGTTTTTGACGAGGTCATAAATCTAAAGCGTCACATTAAGAATATTAAATGCTTTATAACGTCAAGCCCGAAAGAAGCTTTGCATTTAAGGAAATTAAACATAGCTAATGTATTCGGTAAAGACATTCCCGTATATCATGCCGATACGAAAGAAAAGCATAGAATTATTTCCGAACTTGGAATAAAATATTTCATAGACGATTATAATTTGGCAATTCATCATATAGAATTAAACTGTCCTGAGTGCAACGCTTATTGGCTCAATAGAGGTTATGGAGATTTTAGTCTGCCGGAGCCGGAGAATAAGATAAATAGTTTGACGGAATTTTTTAAAATTAAAAAATGATTAAAATAATTTTTAAAATATTTATATTTGCATTTATTTTGTTTTCTGCAAATAAGGTTTTTGCTTTAGGGATTTTTAATATTCCTTACAACCAGTCAGACTCTAACTTTAACAAGCTTGCAATGCGGGTGTATAATTTAAATAGTCCTTATACTTATACCAGCGGAGCTTATACCTATAACGCTTTGCCGCTAACGACGACTATGTCAGGGTGCAAGCTGATAAGCATAATCTGCAGGACACAGGGCTTCCCGAAACCGGTTTATTGGGCTGTGGAAAATTATAAGATTTGCTCCGGCAATATAGCGGAAGTTAAAAATACCAATATGGCGGGTTGGGATAACTTGCCAAACGGGATTAAATCTGTTATAAATAATACTATCCAAGAATCAAGGCAATACGGCAAAGCTACTGCTAATTATTACGGATATAGGATAATAGCAAAAACCGGGGCTTACGTCGGGACGGTATTTGTATATGTGCTTAACGGGATTAAGTTAGAAGCGATGATGAGGTTTTAAGTAGAAAATATTTTAAAAACATTTATAATTTAATTATAATATATGACAAATTCTTATAAAATAATAGAAATATTAGAAGTAAAAACAATAGGTGAAGTAGAAAAAATTATCGATGCGTTTAATAATAATTTTAGTAAAAACGACGTATATTTAATTATTAAAAAAGGTAAGTTAGTACTTTATATTAAAGAAATAGATATAGACCAATTTAAGATATTTTTCGATAAAATAAATAAAAAAACAAACAGTATTGATATTAAAATAATGCAGAATATTATTAAAAAAATAAAATCTATAAAAAGTTATGGCTTAAAAAATGGTAAAAGAAATTTCGTTGATTATAATAAAGAGAGAAAAGTGAAAGAAAGAAAAAATAAAACTAAAAAACGAGTGCAATATTATTATGCAATAGATAATGACTTTATAAAAAAAAATAATGAAATACCAAATAAATATGAAAATAAAATAATGCAAGGCGACTGTCTAAATATATTGAAGGATATACCTGATAATACGATAGATTTAATTTTTACATCTCCGCCTTATAATTTTGGTTTGGATTATAAAAATAGTCAGGATGAACATTATTGGGATGATTATTTTAAAAAACTTTTTGAAATATTTAATGAGTGCATAAGAGTATTAAAATGGAGTGGCAGAATTATTGTGAATATCCAACCACTTTTTTCAGATTACATTCCTTCACATCATATTATTAGTAAATATTTTATAGATAAAAAATTAATTTGGAAAGGTGAGATTTTATGGGAAAAAAACAATTATAATTGCAAATATACGGCGTGGGGTAGTTGGAAAAGTCCAAGCAGTCCTTATTTGAAATATACATGGGAATTTTTAGAAATATTTTTAAAAGGTGATTTGAAAAAAATAGGTGATAAGACTAATATTGATATTACAGACTCTGAATTTAAAGAATGGGTCAATGCTAAATGGAATATAGCGCCTGAAAGGGATATGAATAAATTTGGGCATCCAGCTATGTTTCCAGAAAAGTTAGCGGAAAGGGTGTTAAAACTATTTAGCTTTAAAAACGACATTATATTAGATCCATTCAATGGCGCAGGAACAACTACAATTGTGGCTAAAAAACTGAATAGAAGATATTTAGGCATTGATATATCGCAAGAATATTGTAAAATTGCAGAGAAAAGATTAAAAGGAGAATTATAATTATATGCCACTAACCAGAAAACAAGTTCAATATATTAAGGAAAATATTAATCGAAACTGTGTTCATGGAAATAATATACTTTCAAAAAAAGACAAAGAAGGAATCGAATATTTTTACAATGAATATATTAAATTTTATAAAACAATGGAGATTGATAATATTGATGATAAAATCATCTCTTTTATAAATTACAAAGATTATGTCGCTAAAAACAATAGAACAACCGATAATAAACTAATATTTTCGTCGCAATCCAAATTTGAATCCACTATTTTAGAGGAATTTTTATATCACATTTTTAAAAATCTTATTGAAGAATATGATAATATTTTTGGGGCGGGTAGTGTAAAAGCATATAATAACTTATATTTTGCACCAACAGATATAAGAAGATTTAAGGAATATAATTTTATCAATATTAATAAAAAAGACCAAGATTTCGCTATTTATAAAAACGTGATTCTAAAAGATAATAATAAATCAATAGAGTTATCTATTCCAATAATAGCAATAGAATGTAAAACATATTTAGATAAGACAATGTTAGAAGGTAGCGTTGCAACAGCAGAAAAAATTAAATCCGGCAATCCTCATTGTAAATTTTACATTGTGACAGAAACCTACGAAGTTGACTTAAATGTTGACCCATCAACGTCAAGAATTGACAATATTTTTGTATTAAAAAAAAGCAGAAACAATAATCAAGATTATCCAATATGTTCTGATGTTATTATGAATTTATATAACGAAATTAAAAAACATTTAAATTCTAATTGGAGTAATATTGAAGAAAATATCAAAAATAAAGGAATTATTTTTGATAAATAACCCCAAGCGCATATTTATTCTCCCCGTCCTTGCCGTCCTTGCCGGCATATTAATCCTATATCCTTTTTTCTCCCGCAATTTTGCCGATATTTATTTTACCGTTAAAACCGCTTTTTCAACCCATAAGTTAATTATCCCTGCCGGTTTTAATTTAAAATATCTCGTTCTTTTCTCCGGATTAATTTTAATGTCTTTGACGGATATGCTTTTTGAAAGAATACACAGGTTTATCCCTATATTTTTAATGCTGGCGGGCGTGTTATTCACTTATATCGCAAATAAGCCCCTTATTAACGCTTTTGAGGCGTTAGGCATAGGTTTAGGGATATTTATCCTAATCGATATTTTAAGGCTCGGTTCTTACGCCACAGGCGACGTTTTATCGGTGGGAGCGATAGGGTCATTCGTAGGGATAGAAAATATAATTATTATTTCGATATGCGCTATAATATTAGGAAAGGCCATAACTTATTTTGGCGCAAAAATAGACGGGATATTCGATAAGAGCAAGGTAAAAGCGTTTCATTTCGCTTTCGTGCCGGTTTTGTTTTTGACATCAGCGGGTATGTTTATAATCGTAAAAAATATTTAAAACAATATGCAAGAGCTCGGAAAGATTCTTATAATAACAGGAATAGTATTAATAATTTTCGGCGTATTATTTACCTTTTTCCATAAACTGTCTTTCGGCAGGCTTCCCGGCGATATAGTAATTAAAAAAGGCAACTTTACTTTTTATTTTCCGCTGGGATTAAGCATTATCGCAAGCATAATACTGACGGTTATTTTATATTTAATAAGCAAGCATTAAAAATCATCGCCAAAGCCTGAACTGCCGCTATCAAAGCTATCGTCGTTGCCGAAACTGTTAAAACTATCGTTAGAAAAGCTATCGTTGCCGAAACTATCGCTACTTCCGAAATCGTTGTCGGAATTGATAAAACTATCGCTATTATTATTAAAATCGTCAGAATCATCCATGCCGAAAGGATTGCCTTCCACATCGACGCCGCTCGTATCTCCGCTAATCATCGGTAGTCCCGAAGCGGGATTAATCGTCGTGTCGGAACTTATAATATCGTCGGAACCGTTGATACCTATAGTATCGTCGTCGCTATTGAACAAACTGCCTAACCAATTAAATATGCCCATTTTGTGTCTCCTTTATAAAAATTATTTTCGCGGACAATCATCGTTCACTGCTCTTATTTTTATTTATACCGCCTAAAATATATAGAGTCAAATATTTTTACTTTTTTGCTTTCTTTTTCATCGCCTTTTCTATAAACTCCCTGCAAACCTTAGCATTTTCTTTATAATCCTTCGGCAGTTTCAATCCCTTTTCTTCGCTTAATTTCTCCGCAAATAATATTTGCTTATCGCTCGATTTATGCGCAGGTTGCGTTTTAAAGACTTTATCGATAAATTTAGAACATATCTCTATATTTTCTTTATACCCTTCCGGCAAACTTAAACCCTGCTCCTTCGCAAGTTTTTCGGCTAATTCAATTTGTTTATCGCTTGCTTTCGGCACGATTTTATTTTTCTCGATAAATTCCGAACAAATCTTGCCGTCGGTTTTATAACCGTCCGGCAACGCTATCCCCTGCTCCTTAGCAATACGCTCTGCATATTCTATCTGCTTCGGAGACGGAATATAATCGCCAAACGTAAAATCGATATTATGGTTTTTAAGATTATCGTAAATTTCTTTTACTACGTCCTTATAGGTAAGTTTGCCTTTTGCTATTTCGTCTAATTTTTCTTCCATTAAAGCCGTGTAATTAACGTCGAAAAGTTTGTCGAATTTTCCGACAAGATACTCTACCGCTTTAATGCCAAGTTCGGTCGGAATTATTTTTTTATCTTTAATCGCTATATAATACGGCTCTATCTTTGCTATCTTGCCGTCTTTGCCTTTATACGCTCTCATTTTTAAGTTTTTGATAGTCTGGGCGTAAGTGGACGGTCTACCGATGCCTTTATCTTCCAACTCTTTTATAATGGAACTTTCCGTAAATCTTGCCGGCGGCTTCGTTTTCCAATTCTTAAGATTAACGCCCAAAACGCTCGTTTTTCCTTTTTCGATACCGGATAATACGTTTTCTTCGCCTTTTTCTTCGTCGTTGTAAACCGATTTATAGCCTTTAAATTTCATTACGCTTGCATGCGCTTCGGCTATTACTCTGCCGGATTTTACCGTAATAACCGTCTGGTCGTATATGGCGGAAGACATCTGAGAAGCTATGAAACGGTTAAGGATTAAGTTATAGACCTTTAATTCGTCTTCGGATAATCCGTTAATGGATTTATTGACGTCTGCAGGTCTAATGGCTTCGTGGGCGTCTTGGGAACCGTCTTTATTTTTATAAACGCGGTTTTCAAAATATTTATCGCCGAATTTAGAAATTATATAGCCTTTTGCCATGCCGATAGCCTCGTCGGAAAGTCTGACGCTGTCGGTTCGCATATAAGTAATATAACCTTCTTCGTAAAGTTTCTGGGCTATCTTCATAG
The DNA here is from genome assembly GCA_027365695.1 of Candidatus Acididesulfobacter sp. Classification (GTDB taxonomy): domain Bacteria; phylum SZUA-79; class SZUA-79; order Acidulodesulfobacterales; family Acidulodesulfobacteraceae; genus Acididesulfobacter. The sequence goes on from DAHXMB010000053.1 coordinate 22,303, forward strand.
CTTCTTCGCCGGATATTCCAAGCATTGAATTTACGGCTTGCTGATAGGTTGACGTGGTAAACGGCGCGGGCGGATTTCTTTTAATATCTTTATGCGTTATATTTATTATATCTGCCAGCTTACCTTGCAAATAACCGACTATTTTTTCTGCAAGGGATTTATCCTTGATTTCCGTTAAAGTATTTTTTTCTTCTCCGTCTTTTCTAACGACCGTAGCTATAAATTTATTTCCGTTTTGCTCTAAGTTAAGTTCTACGGAGTATCTGTCTTCGGGAATAAAATTTTTAATTTCTTTTTCTCTTTCTACTATAATCCTTAACGCCGCCGTCTGCACCCTACCAGCCGATTTTGCGTCGTTTATGGCTTTTCTTAAATCGGGCGATAACCCGTATCCTATTAATCTATCCAATACCCTGCGGGCTTCCTGCGCGGAGACTAAATTCATATCTAAAGTCCTTAAATGCTTAAGCCCATCTTTTATTCCTTTTTCCGTTATTTCGTGAAACTCCGCCCTTTTATAATTTTTTAAATTTAACGCTTTGGTTAAGTGCCAGCCGATAGCCTCGCCTTCTCGGTCGGGGTCGCTTGCTATAATTACGCTACCCGCTTTTTCCAAAGCTTTTTTAAGCTCGCCTATTATTTTATGTTTATCCGGAATAATGGAATATTTAGGTTTTAACGTTTCCAAATCGACGTTTAATTCTTTTGGGCTTAAATCCCTAATATGACCAACCGACGCTTTGACCGTATAGCCAGAGCCCAAAATTTTATTAATAGTTTGCGCCTTATGCGGCGATTCAACGATAATTAAATCCATGGAAACCTCCGTTAAATTTATAAAAAGTTAAGATTACAAAAGCTATGCCTATTAACTGAAAAACGGTATTCCAAAACAGGTCGTCGTATTTTATATGAGCCAGAGCGAACCGTTGAAACCTGCCATTCTTTTTAACGAAAATTCCTCCTTCGGTCGGCATATCCAAAAGTAGATGAAGCGGCCCGACGAATAGACCCTGTATTAATATCCAGTATTGAAATCCGCTCGGCAGAAATTTATTTCTCGGCAAATGCAACATCGCAACCGTTAAAAAAATAGCGGGCAATAATCCCCAAATAGTTGCCCTTAATAAGCTATGCGTCTTATAAGTCCTTACCGTAATAACGACTTCTTTCTTTTTCTTATTTTTACGCCCGAAATTAAATAATCCCGAACGGTTTTTATTATCCTCCGGCAAATAAACCTTTTTCTTCTTATGTCCAAACGTATCTATTGCGGTATTGCCGATTATGGACAGTATTCCGGCAGATATAAAAGAAGCGACAGGAGTAGTAAATAAATAACCGATAGCCGTTAGGACGCCTATACTAAATAGATTATGGGTTTTGGTTTTCATTAGAAACGTGAACTATCTCTTTTTACCGTTAATATTTTTTCGACGAACTCTCCTTTTTGGATACAATCATCGTAATAGCTTTTACCGAACATATATTTATATATTTTTTCCAGTTTCTCGCCGGATAATTCGGGAACGTCTTCTTGAGCAAATATAATGCCGAGTTCGTCTATCGCATCGAAAATATTTTCAAGCAAAATTTTGACCCGCTCTTTAGTTTCTTTGCCCATTCTTTTCTTTATTCCTCTAAAGCGCATTTTGTCATAGTAAGCGGTCATTGTTTCTCCTTTTTGAAATACCGCCGCAATAAATCTTCCGCATATTTATCCCGCAAACGGCAAATATGCACACTTAAATTATCTATACGATATTTCTTTTTGATTTTATAATCGGATAGCCCGTTGTTTATATCCGCCAGTATGTTATTTATATCTTCTAATAAATTTTCGCTGCTAACTCCGGCGCCTATTTTGGCTCCTACGCATAACTGCTCTATCTCTGCGAACGCTTGAAACATTTTTTTCGTCATATTTATAATGGGGGCGGGAGCCGGATTCGAACCGGCGACCTCAGGACTATGAAACCTGCAAGCTACCTGACTGCTCTACCCCGCCAAATTCGTTATCCATTATTATTGCTCCTTAACTGCTTAATTGTCTTAACACTGCGTAAACTTTATTGGCGTAAATTAGTCCGGCTGTATAGTCGGCGGAATGATACGCCGCTATTCCTCTCCAGTTATAACCGTATCTTGCTATCTTTCTCGCAAGGACGTAAGCTCCGAGATACACGTCGTCGCAGGGTTTAAGCCCGTATCTTAAAGGATAATGCAACTTGTCAAACCAGAAAGAATTTACCTGCATAATACCGATATCTATCGATAAATTGCGGTATTTATCGACTATATTTAAAGCGGCGTTATAGCTATTGGGAAAATAAGGCGTTCCTTCGACGTCTATGGCGTAAGGGTTAAATCCGCTTTCGACGTCGGCTATTGCCATAAGAACATCCTGAGGAACTTTATAAAAATTAGCCGCTTGGTTAAAGCAATAAGCCAAATCGGCGTCGGCTACGGACGGAATAAATAAAATAAGTAAAAGCGTTATCGCTATTATTTTTTTAATCATCTAAAAAATAACCTCATAATTTTTAAAGTTTAAATAATCTTTAAAATTATTGTTAGTATTATTATTATAATATGTTTGATTAAATGTCAAGACGTTTTCGAAAAAGGAGCTTTTTCTACGGACTGTATATTTTTTATAATATCAGGCTTGACTTTTTCAAGTTCGGAAACCAAATCGGTAAAGACGCTCGACAAAAAAGGCGTGTAAAAAGCATCCTGTTCCGTTTTGCCTGCAACCGGTTCTTTGTATTTTACGATAAACTTATTCCCGAAATATTTCTTTCCGCATAAGTTTTCCGGTATCATTCCTCTGTCCCTTAATATATTTACGACCGCGTTTAAAAGCGTATGTCCCATTTTCTTTCTCGCTAAAGGTTCTGTTTCGAATTTAACCGCTTGGGAATAATTGTCTCCTGCTTCAAGTCCCATTTCGACGGCAGTATCGGTTAAAAATCCGGTCATAAAGTAAACGTAGCCGTTGGACATCGAAAAAGCGTTAAATCTGTTTCCGCTTTCAACTTTATTAATGGCGGGTTTTATTTTGGATATAAATTCTTCCGGAGAAAACCACGATAAATCGATGTCGTTCGGTTTAACGTATGCGGGTTTAGTATCCTTATTAACGTCGTAAACGCTTGTTTTGGCACAAGCGGGTTTTTCTTGGACGGGTTCTTCCAATTTTACCGCTTGCTTTGCCGACTCTGCGTTAATATTGTTTTTGCTTTCTTGATATTTTTTATCCTCAATCTCCTGAACCTCTTTTTTCCTTGCCGCCTGATCCGCTTGTATCAAAGTTTTTCCGAGTTCGGCTTTGGGAGCTTTGTGGTGCATGATAACGGCGTCCAATATCTCGTTTTGCTGGGCTTCGTCAAGGTTTTTAAAAGACGGAAGTTCGTTTCTGATAATGCGGGCGGATAATTCCGGATGATCGCCCGTGGAATAAAAATCTCCCTGAAAATTGGGAATTTTACCCAAGTCGTGCGATAAAGACACGGCTATTGCATCCGGTATCGCCAATGGAGACGAATACAACTTTATCATTTCTTCAACTACGTCGAGCGAATGGTCAATCAAAGAAACCTGCGATAATAAGTCGAATTCCCTTTTTGAAGCGTCTAATTTGGAAATCTTGACTACCGACGGACAGTCGCCGTTTTCGTCTATAAATTTGATGAGTTCTACGACGAAAAGCATTAAATTTTCGGTAAAACTTCCGTTGCCTTTAATATATTTGTTATAAAAATCCTCAAGCCTTTTATGTTTAAGGGTTAAATCTATCTCGTCCGGTTTTAGGACTGGCTGTTTATAAAGAGGAACAAGTTCGTCTATTTTTAAACTGTATTTTTTATTTGAACGCCTTTCCCACAACGTCGATAACTCCGCAAGGGTTATTTTAACCGTCTCTTTGTCTTTTTCGCCGTGATTCGGCACTTTAAGCGTAGGAGCAAGTTTTTTCTTCTTATAAGTCCTATCGATAAAAAATATAACCGCAATCCACGCAATTACGATAAATATATATATCATGCCGCTACCTCCTCTTTTTCTTTAGTATCGGTAAAATGAACGCTCGGAAATTCGACGTTAACGAACAGTTCCGACGTATCTTTGGTAGTACCCTTGAAAAGCCCGTGGTAAGACGTAAAATAAAACTGCCTCGGCTGCAGTCTTAAAATATCTTCTTCCCTTACCAGCGGCAGTTCTTCTTCTCTCGTCGATATGCCTCCGCCGACGGATAATATAGGCGAAAACTTTCTTACCGTTCCGAACTGTCCGGATATGTAATGGGCGGTATCATAGTCTGGCACTCTCATGAAAAACTTAGAATTCGTATTATCGAGTATGGTTTTAGTATAATCCTCGCCTATTGCCGCATACATCTGATTGACAGACTGGCAAAAACCGTGAATCCAGACTCCCGCTCCGCCCGCTTTTGCGAACAAATCGTCTATGCCAGGATATAAAGTGCTTTGCGCTTCGTCTATGTAAATACAAAGCGGCGGATTTAAGACCCTGCCGGACGAAAATACCCTTCCTATAAAACTCTGTATCATGGATATTAAAACCTTGCCGAGAGTGGACGCCGCTTTTCTCGTCAAAAGCGATCCCAGATGCGCTATCAAAATAACGGGCTTGCCTTCCTGAAGCCTTTTTATAAACCTGTTTTCGTCCGCCTGTCCTATTATTTTTCCGATATTTCCCGACGTAAGTTCGGTTAAGGCGACCCTTAAAGACGACGACACTTTGGAATAATAATCCTGCGGGGAGTCCAATATCTTTTGCAGGTCCATCGAATATTGATAGGCGTATTCGATATTTCTCTGGGTTAATTTATCGAGTTCCTGAGCTTTTAGTTTTTCGAGTTCCTCTCTTGATATATAATTCTTTATTTTTAAAAGATTAAAATCCGGTTCTTTGCCTTGAGAGTGGGCTATTAATTCCAAAGACTGAACTAAAACGAGAGAAATTTCGTAAGCGACGTTAAAGAAATAAGGCTCTTTGCCGGTTTCGACTCCTGATACTATATGTCCTACTATTTCTTCGGGCATATAGTAAGAGGAAAGCGGATTTATCACAGCCGAATATTCCGGAAAAATAGGAGTAATAAAAGATATATCGTCAAGCCGTTTCGTCATAGCGGCCGCCTGAATTATTTTATTAAACAGTTCTATATCGCCCTTAGGGTCTATTATCACTACCGAATATCCCTTTTTTATGTCCTGCTCTATCATATTTTCCATGACGCGGGTCTTACCGACCCTATTCGTGCCGAAACACCAGAACTGCCCCTTCCTCGCCGAGTCCGGCAGGACGATATTCGTTAGTTTTTTTTCTTTAGCCTGCAAATCAATCCCGACGCCTATCACCGTTTCCGGATTATTATTAGCTTTATTGTTCTTTTGAAAAAAGAGTTTACCTAACTTTTTTAACATAAATTTTTTCTCCTCTTAAAAGTTCCCTTGCGTAATCTATGGTTTTTTGCGGAATGTTTAATTCGGTTTTAAGTTTAGTTATAACTCCTGGCAAACGCATAATCGTTTTAATGCCGACTATTTTTATTTCGTTTTCTATAATGCGCGCCGGCAAATTAAGACTCGTTCTCGACAATATAAACTTTAAGTTGCCGCCGGCTATCCTTTCGATATTTACTACGATAAAGGCAAGATAGTCTCCGCCTTTATACGCATTTCTTTCGGGAGTCGGTTGAAGCGAATAAGGATAAAACCAATTTGAAGCCGCAGGAATATTGAAAAGATGATTTCTGTCTATTTCTACCTTATAACCTACGTCGGTATTTGACGTTAGGTTTCCGAATACCAAAGAGCCTTTGAGATGCTTGAAATTGTTATAGAGCGAGCGGTATTTAGCCAAGTTCAGATAATAATGAAACAGTTTTGAAATTTTTTTGATTTTGCCTTCGTCTTCCGCGGTTAAATCTATTTTTTTAAAATCGAATAACCTATAAGCCGTCATATATATATTTCCGTCCTTTTTATCCGTCAATACGGTTGCGCTTCCAAGATAACTCCGGACGGCGTTATTTATGCAACCTAAGACATCTTGGGCGTTTATACCGTATTTTTCGCATAAGTCATCTATATATTCTTCCGATACCTGCGTTAGGTTCTCCACGAAAGCAACGTCCTTTTAATTTATTGTTTGTATTATTATTATAACAAGATTAGTATTATGTCAAGAAAAAAAGACAAAAAAAAGCCCCCGACCCGACGTAACCGGACAAGGTTAGTCGAACCGGGGGCTAAGGTAATTTTAATAAGCGTAATAGGTAATATAGTCGTCGCCCGCTTTTTCAGCTGCGGCTATGTCTTCTTTTATGTTATTTATTACGCTTTCGCTCAATCCGAGATCGGCGTATTCAGGTTTTTCTCCGGCATCTTCGTCAAAAAAATCTTTAGGTATTTCTCCGATAGCCTGTTGCAACACTACTACCGGAACGTCGAATATTCCGCAACCGTCGCTATCTAATTTAGACGTGATATCAGAATGACTATCTAAAAAATCGATTAGTTTCTTATCGTGCGTAATATTGAATGATTCTCCGTCAGTTTGAATCTTTATAACCCTATGCGCCCTAATAGACATATACATCTCCTTTTTTTAAAAGTTATTTAAAATTTAAACCCCCGCGGGTTTTTATACCTGCGGGGAATTGATTAAATCAACTTGCTTTCGCAACAGCGATTTCAAGAGCCACAAATTTGCCGTTTTGCTTGCCGACGTAAATAGGTTTTTGACCTTTTATGTCGCATTTGGCATATTTGTCTTTCTTGCCTTGTTTCCAAGTGTATTTGCCGACATAAGATTTGGATTTATCGCCTTCAATGCCTGATACCTTGTAAACATTACCGTTTTTCATCAAATACATTTGATTATTGGCTATAAAGCTTGCCGCTTTATCCGTATACAGTTTAACGGTTGAAACTACGGTATAAACAAACTTTTCCGAACCGCCCTTATTAGATTTAATCTCGTGGACGGTTTCGCTTTTAACGGTTTGCAACGTCGTTTCTTCTTTAACCGGATTTGCTTCTACTTCGATAAAGTCGTCGGATTCTACGTCTTTTTGCATTTTGTTTTTCCATAACGCTTCGAGAGAACCCGTAATGGCTTTATCGTCGTTAAGGCTTTCGGCAAGCTGTTTAATAAACGATTTTTCTTCTACGGCGGATAGTTCTTCGAGTCCGCCTTCCGGCAATTCGCCTTCGAATATCTGAGAACTTACCATTTTATCGGCAATCAAATGCATCGCCGTTTCCTGAATGGTCGCCTGATTAGTTAAAAAATGAACCTCAACGGGTTGAGTTTGTCCGATTCTCCAGCTTCTGCGGCTCGCCTGTCTTAACAGGTAAACCGAATAGCTCGTCTGGTAAAACGCTATAGTCGGAAAATCATACAAGTCTAATCCCGTTGAAACTAATCTCGGATTGCAGATCATTACGTCGGCGTCTTTAGTGTTATCGATAATCCACTGTTCTCTTTTTTCGGGCTTTATTTTAGCCGGCAAAATAACCGCCTTAAAACCGTATTCTTCCAATTTAGATTTAATTCTCGGCTGCAGGTCTCTTATATTCGTAAATTCGCAATATACAAGAACCTTCCGCCCTTTTGCCTTATTATCCGATACGAGTTCGACGAGTTTAGCTTCTTTATTCGTTTCGATATCTAAGGGTAAACTCGACGCAACTACCATGCCTTCCCTGTTTTTGACTTCGTCGTAAATAGGATTGTCGGCGTAAGCGGTTAACGATACGAGCATTTTTGAGAGCATGCCCATATCGCCGTGGGCGAGATACATATTCACTATTCCTCTTAACACGTTAGCAAACTTATCATAAGCCTGCTTATGTTCTTCATTAAGCGGAATAATATCGACGTATTCGGCATACTCCGGCAAATCCGCCCTTAAATCTTCGTTTTTCATAAAGACCGTTTTATCGAAGAAAAAATCCGTCAGCATTTCGGGAGAAATACCCGGTTTTTCTTTGATATTGGACTGGACTCTGTTATTCCTCGACATTTTGTTATCCGACTCCGTTTCTTTTCTGACTTCTTCTATGACTCCGTATTTCTGCACGGTCATCATAGGCGAATCATACTCTGAAATCTTTTTCATCCCTTTTGGATTGGTTCTCCATAAAAGGTAATGCAAAGTGCTCGGTTTTCCTCCGGACAGCGTGCCCGTCAGAAATATCGACTTTTTAGACATCGAAACGGCTTGACCCGCGGATATGCCTCTTGCCGATTGACCTTTCTCTTCGTGAGCCTCGTCGAGAATAAACAAATCGAAATAACCCGAAGGCAATTTTTTCTTCATATATTCCATTAACGATATTCTTTTGATTTGAGAGGTCGCCTGCCATAAGGCTTCGCCGCACGATGAGCAAAAATTTCTTTTGCTTTCGTATCCGTCCTGCTTAAGACCGCATTTGGGACACTTGAAAGCCATTTTTTTTGTTTTTTTCTTAGGATTTATCCTGACGGTTTTATCTACGCAGGCATGCCTCCAATAATAAGAAAGCTTTGCCATTTCTCTCGTTACGAAATAAACTTCTATTCCATTTCTCAGGGATTTGGTTTTATAAGCCTCCCTTAAATTATCGATATCGGTAATAGACCTTATCGTCTTAATAGACGATAATAAGTCTCCGAACACTTTTTTCGTCTCCCTTTCCCATTTATTTAATAAATGAGGCGGAAGCATTAAAAGTATTCTTAACGGTTTTTTGTTATTTCTAACGTAATAGCCGTAAGCCGATAACAGCGACATCAAAGTCTTGCCGCAACCCATTTCAGCCGATAAAAACGCGGCGTTTTGGTCAGGCTGCGATAGCAATTTAGATATAGCGTTTGCGGTATCCATTTGCGGACGATAAGGAATAAAGCCGTTTAATACCGGCGTATAGTCTATTTTATCGGCTTCATCCCCGTATAAAACATCGCATTTATCTAATATCATCTTAGATAATTCGTTTTTATACTCCGCCGTAAACTCGCTAATGCTCGTCGGCGTCGCGATATCGGAAGATTTGCCTTTATCGTAATAAACGAATCCGTTATCGAACAAATTATCGATATATTCATTTACGGAATCGGACAAGTAGTTGTCCGAAAATATATAATATTCTCCTATGTTCGATACGGCTTTTTTTATTTTTCCTTGTTTCGTCAAGTCCGCAAACATACCTTCCGCCCATTCGTCCATTAACGGGAAGTATGTTTTTCTTCTTAAAATCTCCATGAACTTAACGTAATCTCCCGCCGCAAACATATCTTCTATTATTTCCGATTTGAAAATAATAGTCGTTATGCCGTTAACGGACGACTTGTTTATCGAAATTTTTTCCTTGTTATTGACTATCTCGAAATATTCGTTTTCGTCCTCAAATTCTACCGTCGTCTTTTATAGAAAGATACTCTCCCGTGTTGTGTCCCGGAGGAATCATGATATTAATCGTGTCGGAGTCCTTGTTGACGTATAGCAGGGATACCCATAACGCGACCAAGAAATTACTGTTTACTAACTTTTATATCCTAAGCGCTTTTAAAAGCAACGACTATGAAAAATTTAAACAGTGGATATTGATATTAAAG
>DAHXMB010000056.1:0-3088 GCA_027365695.1 Candidatus Acididesulfobacter sp.
AATCAGTTTTATATAGGCTTGCTTGTATCTGTATCCGGTCTTATCGGAGTTGCATTGACATATTACTCCGACAGAGTAATTAATAAATTAGGCATTAAAAGGTCAATAGTTATATCCTTTGCTATTTCGGCATCAGGTATGCTATGGTTTATAATATTTAAAAATTTAGACGGTTTTATTGCTTCTATTATACTTTTAAGCGCCGGAGGAGGATTTTCAGGTCCTGCAAGAAATTTATATTTAATGGACAGCGTTGATAAAAATCATTATGAAGAAGCGATCGGGATATACAGAACATTGAGTGATTTAGGGTTTATATTAGGACCTGTTATTATAGGTGTTGCTTTTAGCTATTATAATTATATTGCGGCTTATTCCGTCGTTGCGGCAATGCTAATTACGGCAGCTATTTTATTTGGCGCATTTGCAAAAAAATATTAAATATTATTAAATATAATAAAATAAACAATAGCATGAATTGCTATTTATTCGTTATATTTATTCATTAAATCTATTTTGTCGTTAAGAAAATCTATTTTACTGTTTATTTCATTTTTAAGAGAATCTATTTTGTCGTTTACGGCATCTATTTTATAATCAAGCTTACTATCTACGGAATCTATCTTTTCTTCAAGCGAATTTATCCTTTCTTTAATTACTTTTTGTTCACTCTTAATCTCGCTTAAATCAGGGACAATAAGTTCTTGGATAAGCTTCCTTATAGCATTCTCTTTAATATTTTCGGTTGCCGGCATTTTCAATTTTTCCTTTAAATTATTTATTATTTTTTTAATGTTTATATAATATATAATATATTATATATTATATAAAAGTCAATGTTTATACTTATTACATCTGTTTACAATGCAATATACAGGAACAAATTAATCAGTAATTTACATCATCAAACGTAAGCAATAAATCTGCCTGCAATAAACCCTATAGCAGCGGCGATACCGCCAATAATAACAACTTCTAAAGCACTTTTAAACGGATTGGTTTTTGTTATTTTTGATTTTGCAAGACCCGTAAAAATAAGCACTAAAATTGAAAACAAAATAGAAATAATTACGGCAACAGTTGAATTCTTTATAAAAAAATAAGGAATTAAAGGAGGGATACCTCCCGCTAAAAAGGAAACACCCGTATAGGAAGCTAATTTTATCGGATTTTCATGAGAATTATTTCCTATTCCAAGCTCATCTTTTACCATAAAATTAAGAAGCAGCTTTCTATCCGACATTAATCTTTTTACTATAGGTTTTATTTCTTCATCGGTAAAACCTTTATCGCGGTATATTTCATATATTTCTTCTTCTTCATGCGCAGGATCTTCTTTTATCTCTCTTTTTTCCCTATTTATTTCTTTCATATAAAATTCATTTTGCGATTTTGTTGCAAGATAAGCTCCGAAAAACATTGATATCGTGCCTGCAACAACTTCCGCCATACCTGACATAAGAACTATTTTTGTATTTACCAATGCCCCTGTAACGCCTGCAACAAAGCCGATAGTCGTTACAAGCCCATCATTTATGCCGAAAACAAATTCCCGGACAAGCCTGCCCTCAGGGGTATGCCAATTTTCATTATGAAATCTTTTTAAAGGATCCGTCGCCATATTAAATTTTTTTAGAAAAAGAAATAAAATAAATCTACATTAAATTATATTCAATAAATAAAATAAATAAATCGGGTACATATATGGCATATATGGTATAAAATAAATAAATCAGATACATATATATATATGATCATATATGATTTGGAATAAAATAAACCCGATACCTTTGAAATTTTATACCTTTTAAATATTTTAATATTTTTACTTTTTAGATTAAATAAATCCGATGTATTATATCCGGAATATTTTTTTTACTATTTTATTTTACAACAAGAATAGAACAGGGTAATGCCCCAATTAGTCTTTGAGCCGTGCTTCCAAGAAATATTTCTTTCAGTTTTTCTTTATCCTCACCTTTATATCCTATAACAAGAAGTTTTTTATCGGTTTGCAATATAAAACTGATTATTTCCTTGCAGGGAGTCCCTTTTCTGACGACAATATTAAGATTATTTTTTTCTTTGGAATATCTATAACGCAAATCTTCAATTATACCTTCAAATTTACCTGCAATGTCTGATTCAAGCTTTTTTATACTGTTTTGATCTAAATTTCTAATATATTTTTCATCTAGAACTGTAAATAATGTCATAGTTTTAATAATATCGGAAGGTATTTTGTCTAAAACATAAATTGCTTTAAGAGATGATTCCGAGAAATCAGTAGCAAACACAACATCGGTAAAAGTATTTTTGCAATCTAAATCATCTTTTTCATCGTTTTTTATTAAACTTGACGAATGCATTAAAATCCGTTTGGTTATTAAAACAGGCTTTTTTGATTTAGCGATAATTTCATAAAGCGGGGAGTCATAAAAAGCAAAAAAAGCGTTAGTTTTACTTTTATCTACCGCTTTTTTGTCTAAAATTATAAAATCAACATCTTCTCTTTCGGCTTCGTCCACTATTTCATCGGCAATATTTCCTGTCCTAATAACATAGCTGACTCTAAAACCATATTTTTCTAAATTATTTTTAATATCTTCAAGCTTTATTTTGGAAAATTTTAGTATTTTTTCTTCATCTTCTTTATTATAGCGTGAATACAAACTGTGTTGCAATTTATTTATATCTATAACATGGATTAGGACAATTTCTTTCAGACCTATTTTTGCAAGATTAGCAAAGCACTCTAAATTCTCGAAAAAGAACTCCCCAAAATTAATGGAGTAAAGAGCCGTATTTAGCATATGAGCCTCATGAATATTTTATTTATTTAGTTAAAATATAATTTAGTTGAATTTATTTAGTTAAATGTTAATTTTAATGATGTTGATAATGTATAAGTTAATTATTAGAATTTGGAAGCTCATTTTCAACAAAAATAGTATTATTAGCTCCGCCTCCACATGATGATACACTTGCTCCGATACCGACTTCTGCGCTGATTTCTCTTGTAGTTCCGCCTGCCTGTCCGTTTGCGGTTATGATATAACAAGATGTGTCGTTGCCGTTGCCGTTGCCG
>DAHXMB010000074.1:0-11338 GCA_027365695.1 Candidatus Acididesulfobacter sp.
ATATGGCTTAAAATTCCGTATTCTATAAAAGTTATCTTTGACGGAGAACCGAATAAATGGGTATCGGGCAAAGATTTTCTAAATTTTTATTATATATATAATGTTTATTTAAACAGTTGATATACGCTTTGGCGCTGGCAACGACAATATCGGTATGAGCACTCCTTCCTGTAAAATTAATACCGTTATCTTCAATTGTAACGCTAACATCACCTTGCGCTTGCGTAGTTCCTCTGATTGACTTTACTTCATAACCGACAACGGTGCAGCTTGCACCCGTTATTTTTCTTATTGAATTATAAACAGCGTCCACAGGACCATTTCCTCCTTCTAAACTTGTTTTTAATTCGCCGTCTATCATAATTTTTACCATGGCAAGAGGGGTAACCGTGTCTCCGCAGACAACATTAACATATTTTAGTTCATACTTTTCAAAATGTTTTGAATTTTTAGCTACTAATGAATCTATATCTTCATCATATATATCTTTTTTTTTGTCGGCCAAAGATTTAAATTTTGCAAATGCGTTATCTATTTCTTCTTCCGTCAATAAATATCCTAATGAAACAAGTCTTTCTTTAAACGCATGCCTGCCTGAATGTTTTCCGAGAACTAACTCATTGGATTGTCTGCCGACTAATTCAGGAGTCATTATCTCATATGTGGTTTTTTCTTTTAAAACACCGTCTTGATGAATGCCTGCTTCATGGGCAAATGCATTTTTTCCGACAATAGCTTTGTTAGGCTGAACTGAAATTCCGGTTATATAGGTAAGCAATTGAGATGTCCTGTATAATTCGGTTGTTTTAATATTGGTTTCCATATCATAAATATCTTTTCTGATATTTAAAGCCATAACAATTTCTTCTAATGCGGCGTTTCCTGCTCTTTCTCCAATACCGTTTATTGTGCATTCAATCTGATTGGCTCCGGCAAGAATAGCAGCTAAAGAATTGGCTGTTCCAAGTCCGAGATCGTTATGGCAATGCACGCTTAAAATAACATTTTCTATTCCTTTTACCTTAGCTTTTATATCTTTTATAAAATTATAAAATTCAAAAGGCGTTGCATACCCGACGGTATCAGGGATATTTAACCTTGTAGCTCCTGCTTTTATAACTTCTTCAAATACTAACTGTAAAAAATCTATATCCGTTCTAGAAGCATCTTCGGCTGAGAATTCAACCTCTTCAATAAACGATTTAGCATACTTTACCATTTTAGCGGCTTTTTCAATCAATTCCTCACGCGTCATTTTTAATTTGTATTTTAAATGCACGTCCGACGTGGCAATAAATGTATGTATAACCGGTTTTTTTGCAAATTTAACCGCCGAGTATGCCCTATATATATCTTTTTCGTTGGCTCTTGCAAGTCCGGCTATCTCTATATTTTTTATTTCCTGCGCAATCGTTTTTACCGCCTCAAAATCCCCATCGGATGCTATCGGAAAACCTGCTTCGATTGTGTCAACTCCAAGTCTTGCCAGCTGGCGGGCAAGATTAAGTTTTTCTTCTATATTCATGCTTGCGCCAGGCGATTGTTCTCCGTCCCTGAGCGTTGTATCAAATATTCTTATTATTTTTTTATCTTTATTATTAAAATTATTAAAATTCATAATATTAAAACCCTCTATGTAAACATTTTTAATAATTACTGCACCGCTTAATTATTTCAGTTTTATTTTATTCCGATTAATATTTTATTGTTAAACTCAGGCTTATAATTATTAATTTATTTGGAATAAGTTTAAAATAATTTTTTTAAAGCTGCGCTTTAATTTATTTTATATAAAGCTTTATTATAAAAATATAATTCGGTAAATTATATATAATTATATATAAAATAAGTATTCAATCACTCAATTATGTTCGGGAGTGAAGTTACTTTTTAATATTTTTGATTTTTATCTTATCATTATTAAGGTAAAAATACAATAGCGGGGAAATAAAACAATAAACAATAAAAATTAAAAAAAACGTTAAAACAGGCTTAATTATTATTATAATAATAATTAATGAAGCTAATGCAAGAATTTCGAAAGGTTTTTTCTTAAAAATACTTAAATCTTTCATTGCATAATAGCTTATATTGCTTATCATTAAAAGTCCAAGCAGCGGCATAGCAATCATCATTACGATATGATAATTTATTGCTAATTTAAAATTTTTCATAGCAAAAATAGTAAAAACTGCCATGCCTGCCGCTGCAGGAGAAGGCAGTCCCGTAAATTTTTTGTTTTCTACCGAATTTACCTGAACATTGAATCTGGCAAGCCTCAAAGCGACGCCGATAAAATACACAAATATAAGCGCCCAGCCTATTTTTCCAAAATTTTTTAATTGCCAAACATATATTAATATTGAGGGTGCAGCGCCGAATGCTATTAAATCCGATAACGAATCATATTCTATTCCAAATTTAGAACTTGTATTTGTAATCCTTGCAACTTTTCCGTCTAAACCGTCTAAAAAAATTGAAACTGCTATAAGCCATCCTGCAATATAAAATTTACCGTTAATAGAATTTATTATTGAATAAAATCCTGAAAATAGGGACAGGCTTGTAATAAGATTCGGGAAAAAATATATACCCTTATTCATACTGCGCGCAAAAAATTCGTCGGCTGTCTTTGTCAGCTGATTCTTATAAGGTTTAAGGCGGCTATTGTATTTTTGCTTATTTTTCAAATGATTTTGCCTATTATAGTTTTACCGGCATATACTTTATCATTTACTTTTACATAAGTAGTAAAATCTAAAGGCAAATACAAATCCATTCTTGAACCATACTTAATAAGTCCAAATCTATTGCCTGCAATAACTTTTTCGCCTTTATTAATTTTGCAGATTATTCTTCTTGCAACAAACCCCGCTATTTGTACAAACGCTATATTTTTTTTATTTAAATCATCTGCATCAATACAGTCTGTTTCTAAAATTACCGCATTATATTCATTCTCTAATGAAGCTTTATTTAAATTGGCGGAAAAAAATTTTCCATTATTGTATTTTATTTCTAATACTTTACCTGAAATAGGAATTCTGTTTACATGAACATTAAACAATGACATAAAAATACTTATCTTTAAAACATCTTGATTTAAATATCTATCATCGTAAACCCTTCCTATATAAATAATTTTGCCGTCGGCAGGCGAAATTATTTCATTTTTAGC
The DNA here is from genome assembly GCA_027365695.1 of Candidatus Acididesulfobacter sp. Lineage (GTDB taxonomy): Bacteria > SZUA-79 > SZUA-79 > Acidulodesulfobacterales > Acidulodesulfobacteraceae > Acididesulfobacter. The sequence continues at coordinate 3,179 of DAHXMB010000074.1, forward strand.
TGCCGATGCTTTTCTTTCAGGGTCCCTAAAAAAATAAATGCTAAAGAGAAACAAAATAAAAAATATTACCGACAATACTATAAAAATATATTTTAATTTGTCTTCGTTAATATTAAAAATTAAATATAAACATAAAAAAATAATAAAACAAACTAAAGGAAATATTATTAATTTTATACCATCTTTAGCAATCAATTTCATAAAAACATTAATTTAGATTATCAATGAATTATTTAATAAAATTAAATTAACATTAATTCTTAGTCTGGTCTACTATTTTATTTTTAGTAATAAAAGGCATCAACGATCTTAATTTTTTACCGACTTTTTCAAGAGGATGGTCTTCTCCTCTTTTTGTTAAACCGTTAAAAGTAGGTCTATTTACTTCGTTTTCAACCATCCACTCGGACGCAAATTTACCCGACCTTATTTCATCTAAAATTTTTTTCATTTCCAATTTAATATTTTCGTTAATTATTCTAGGACCTCTTGTTAAATCCCCATACTGGGCAGTATTACTTATTGAATATCTCATATTAGTAATCCCGCCTTCATAAATAAGATCTACTATTAATTTCATTTCATGAATACATTCAAAATAAGCGCTTTCTTCTTCATATCCTGCTTCAACAAGGGTTTCGAAACCTGCAGTCATTAATGCGCTTAGACCTCCGCAGAGCACAGCCTGCTCTCCGAACAAATCGGTTTCCGTCTCTTCTCTGAATGTACTTTCCAGAATACCGGCTCTGCCTCCTCCGATGCCTGAAGCATAAGCTAATGCCATATTTTTGGTATTACCTGAAAAATCATTATCAACTGCTATTAAATCAGGCACGCCTCCGCCATTTTCAAATTCGCGTCTTACTAAATGACCTGGTCCTTTTGGCGCAACCATAAAAATATTTATATTTTTCGGAGGAACTATTTGACCAAAATGTATACTGAATCCGTGAGCGAAAACTAAATATTTGCCTTCTTTTAAATTAGGTTCTATTTCACTCTTATAAACTTTTCCGTGAAGTTCGTCCGGCAGGAGAATCATTATAATATCGGCTAATTTAGAAGCTTCCCCCACGGAATATACTTCAAACCCTGCATTTTTTGCTTTCATATAAGAAGGTCCTTCCTGTCTTAAACCTAAAATAACCTTAACGCCTGAATCTCTGAGGTTCAGCGCATGCGCATGACCTTGAGAACCATATCCTATAATTGCAACGGTTTTTGATTGAATTAATCTTAAATCAGCGTCTTTATCATAATAAATATTCATAAATCCTCCATATAATGTTAATATTTTAATTGCTAAATTTAATATTTTTACTATACATTTGTATTAGACAAATATGCTAAGCTCAGAGTTAACTGAGCAAATTTATAGTAAATAGTGTCCTTACTTTTTAGACCTCGTTATAGCAATTGTTCCTGTTTTGACGATATCTTTAATACCTACGGGTCTGATGAGCTCTATAAACGCTTCCATTTTTTTAGCTGATCCGCTAAATTCTAAAACATAAGCATTACGGCTTACGTCAACAATTCTTGCCTCAAATATTTCTTTAATGCGAAATATTTCATTTTTTGTAGAATCGTCGGCATTCACCTTAACAAGGATAGTCTGCCTGACTACCGATTCGTCATCCGTAAGTTCCTGAACTTTAATAACATTAATAAGTCTATTCAGCTGTTTTGTAATTTGTTCTAATATTTGTTCATCACCGTAAGTCGATATTATCATCTTTGATTCATTTTTTTCAAGCGTGCCTGCAACACTTATTCCGTCTATATTAAATCCTCGAGCAGAAAAAAGTCCCGCCACCCTTGCCAAAACGCCGGACTCATTCTCAACAAGTATAGATAAAATATGGCTTTTTTCCATCATATTTTCCCTTTAATTATTGTTAAAAATTTTAGTTAAAACAAACAAATTTATATATTTTTAAAATAAAATTTATTACAAATTTACATTTGATTATATAATATGCCGACATAACAATATCCCGACGCATATTTAAAAATTCGCCGACAGTTTAATATTTCTATCCGATATAACTAAACTGTGGACTGCAAACGGTAATTTATCTTCTGCTTATAGAAGCAAGGTTCTCTTACCTATTTTTTGATAAAATTAAAATAGCAAACATTATACTATACTTATATAGTATAAATCTATACCAATAACATTCCGGTAATTGGAGAACCCGGGGTAACCATAGGATAAACTCCTTCTTCTTGAGCAACAACAAAATCCATAATAACAGGTTTTTTTATTGATAATGCGGTTTTTAAAATATCTTCTACTTCTTCAGGTTTTTTTGCTCTCAGTCCAACGGCTCCATAACTTTCGGCAAGCTTAACAAAGTCGGGGTTGACATTTAATTCCGAAAAAGAATATCTCTTTTCATAAAATAATTCCTGCCACTGTCTGATCATTCCAAGAAAATTATTATTTATTATTGCAATTTTTACCGGCAGATTATATTGAACAGCCGTAGCCAGTTCCTGTATATTCATTTGAATGCTGCCATCTCCCGCAATATCAAATACGGCTCTCTCGGGATATGCTACCTGGGCGCCGATAGCAGCCGGAAACCCGTACCCCATAGTACCGAGTCCTCCCGAGGTCAATAATGATCTTGGGTTTTTAAATTTATAAAATTGGGCGGTCCACATTTGATTCTGTCCGACTTCCGTTGCTATAATAGCCTCTCCGTTAGTTAATTCATATATTTTTTCAACAACATATTGAGGTTTAATGATATCCGTCATTTTATATGAAAGCGGATGTTCATATTTATACATATTAAGTTCTTCTAACCATTTCATTCTTTTATACTGCGTAGATTCTATTTCTTTCGATTTTAACGCTAATATTTCTAACATACTGTTTAAGACAGATTTAACATCTCCTACGACAGGTATATCTATTTTTACATTTTTGCCGATAGAAGACGGGTCTATATCAATATGTGCGAATTTCGCTTTTCTGCCGAACTCGTCAACTTTGCCTGTAACCCTGTCATCAAATCTTGAACCTATTGCCACAATAAAATCAGCATTTGATATACCCGTATTAGCCGCATAAGTTCCATGCATTCCGAGCATACCAAAAAATAAAGAGTGCTCGGAAGGAAAACCGCCAAGCCCCATAAGAGTGGAAACAATCGGTAAATCTACCATTTCTGCAATTTCTTTAAGCTCGGCAGCCGCATTTGAACTTATTACTCCTCCTCCAATATAAAGCATTGGCTTTTCAGCTTTCAAAAGTTCATTGACGACCTTTAATATTTGAACATGGTGACCAAAATAAGTAGGATTATAACTGCGCATTTCAATAGATTCAGGATAATCAAACTCGGCAACATTCGAAGTGATATCTTTAGGAATATCTATAAGAACAGGACCTGGTCTTCCTGTTGAAGCAATATAAAACGCTTCTTTTACAATTCGTGCAAGATCTTTAACGTCTCTCACAAGATAATTATGTTTTGTGCACGGTCTTGTTATTCCGACAGTATCTGCTTCCTGAAAGGCATCGTTGCCGATGAGAATTGTCGGAACCTGTCCCGTAATAATTACCATAGGAATGGAATCCATATATGCAGTAGCAATCCCTGTTATTGTATTTGTAGCGCCGGGTCCTGAAGTTACCAGCACGACGCCTACTTTACCCGTCGCTCTCGCATAACCGTCTGCTGCGTGCGCTGCGCCCTGTTCATGACGGACAAGAATATGATTTAATTTATCTCTATAATTAAAAAGCTCATCGTAAATATTAAGTACAGCTCCCCCGGGATATCCAAATATAGTGTTTACCCCCTCTCTTAATAAACTTTCAATAAGAATCTTAGAGCCCGTCATCAGCTGCTTTTTATTTTCTTTAATCATTTATTTTCTCACCTTTCTGTTTACAATTGCCCCTTCATCGGCTGACGAAACAATATCTGAATATCTTGCTAAATAACCGTAATCTATTTTTTTCTCTTTTTTCTTCCAGCTTGATTTTCTCAGATTTAACTCGTCATCGCTAAGGAGTACATTAAGTTTTCTTTCATTTATATCAATTTCTATTTTATCGCCTTCGTTAATAAAAGCTATGGGACCGCCTTCCTGAGCTTCGGGAGAAATATGTCCTATACATGGACCTCTTGTCCCCCCTGAAAAACGGCCGTCTGTTATGAGAGCGACTTTATCTCCTAATCCCATACCGACTATTTGAGAAGTAGGAGCAAGCATTTCCCTCATACCGGGACCTCCTTTAGGTCCTTCATATCTTATAACTACAACATCGCCAGATTTTATTTCTCCTGAAGATATGCTTTTCATAGAATCTTCCTCACTATCAAAAACTCTGGCATTTCCAGTGAATTTCATCATAGAAGGACCGACGCCGCTTGATTTAATAACAGCTCCGTTAGGAGCCAGATTGCCGTATAATATGGCAATTCCACCTTCTGCCCTATAAGAATTGTCTATTTTTCTAATTATTTCATTATTTACATATCTGACTCCGTTAATTATCTCTCTGATTGAGAGTCCGCTAACATTCATTGAATCTTTTATTAAGGATTCAAGTTCATATAAAAGAGCAGGAATGCCTCCTGCAAAATCTAAGTCTTCTAAAAAATATTCTCCTGCGGGTCTTAAACTTGAAAGCTGCGGGGTTTTTCTAGAAATTTCATCAAAAAGTTTTAAATCTAATTTAATTCCTGCTTCATTAGCTATCGCAATTAAATGAAGAACCGAATTTGACGAGCCGCCAAGCGCAACATCAACCATTATAGCATTTTGCAATGCATCTATTGTAACAATATCACGAGGCAATATATTTTCTTTAAACATATCTACAATTCTGACACCGCTTTCAAATGCTATTCTTTTTTTAATTGCCGAACCTGCCAGAGCCGTTCCTGCGCCGGGTAAAGACATACCCATAACTTCCGTTAAACAAGCCATAGTATTTGCCGTATATAATCCCTGGCATGAACCTTGACCGGGACATGCGCACATTTCAAGATCCATCAGTTCGTCTTCAGATATTTCTTTTACTTTATATTTTGCAACGGCTTCAAATGTGTCTCTAACAAAAGAAAGCCTTTTTCCATGATAATGTCCCGACAACATCGGGCCTGCAGTTACAACTATAGCGGGTATATTAAGTCTAAGCGATGACATAAGCATGCCCGGCGTAATTTTATCACAGTTGGTAAGCAGCACTAAACCATCAAGGGAATGCGCCTCGGCAATAGTTTCAACCATATCCGCTATAAGTTCTCGGGAGGGCAGCGAATAATGCATCCCTTTATGTCCCATTGCTATTCCGTCGCAAATACCCGGTATTCCGAAAATAAACGGATGTCCTCCGTTGCTATAGACGCCGTTTTCAATAGCTCTTTCAAGATCTCTCATTCCGACATGCCCAGGTATAAGGTCAGTAAAACTTGATGCAATGCCGATAAAAGGTTTACGCATTTCTTTATTTGTAATCCCCGTCGCATAGAGCAAAGCTCTGTGAGGCGTCTTATCTATACCCTTTTTAATATTATCGCTTTTCATCATATCACCCGCTAATAATACTTAATTTAATCATTTTATTCATAATATCGTTTCCGTTAAGTTTTTTAAGTTTTAATTCTTTTATTGTTTTTTGCTCTTCAGGCGTCAAAAAAGGTTTCGTGCTGAACTTATTCAATTTTTTATCTATATTAATATGTTCTTCATAAATTTTTTTAAAATCTGAATTTTTTTGTATTAATATTTCCGCAATCTTTTGTTCATTTTCATCAAGCCATTGCATATTGAATCCTCCAAATTTTAAAATTTATTTATAGTATTAAATTATCAATATATATTAATAATATGTTGATAATTAACCGCCGCAGTATTAAAATGAATTCAAAGTAAATAAAGTGAATTCGTAAATTAAAAAATTAATAAAATAAAATTAATGTTAATAATAAACTAATAACAATACTAAATACTAAATACTAAATACTAATAATAGTATAATATTAATATTACTGATAATTTCAAAATAATAAAACCATCTTAATGAGCTTTAATAAATAAAATTATTTTTATTATTATTATATTTAAAAAGCTCCGCCGCTATATACATAAACAGGCGAAAGTTCTGCAAGATATTTAAAATCCGATTGATTTTTTTTATTATTATTAAATTTATTAATAGCAATTATTCCTGAAAAATATGCCAATCTTAAACTGTCAAAAAATTCATATTCTAATTTATTATTATTAGTCGGCTGAATATTTTTGTCCAAATTATATTTCTTAAGGCTGCCTAAATAAACAAAATAAGATTTAATATTTAAATTATCTATTAAGCAATTAATTTCTTTTATAGTTCCTGTTTCTAACCTTTTAAATTTTTCAAGAGTTCCATTTTCTATTTTATAAATTTCAAAATAAAATTTATCTTTTATAAATTCCTTTATAACAGTTAAGTAGAAATTATTGCTTTTATTTATAAACGAGTATGCGCACGCATATAAACTTTCAACTCCCGCTATTTTCAAATTAAGACTGTAAGCTAATGTTTTGGCAATAGAAAGCGAAACTCTAATACCCGTAAATGAACCCGGACCTAAAGTAATCGCTACGCCTTCAATATCAGCCAAATTTAATCCGCTGTCCGACAAGATATCGTCTAATTGTTTAAAAACCAAAGTTGAAGGCATTAACGCCTTACTATATGATTCTTTAAAATATTTATTTTCATTTAAAACTATATTGTTTTCAGCAATAATTTCATATTTATCGTCAATTATATAAATACTTGAATAACCGCCGGAAGTGTCTATTGAAAGTAATAACATGATAGTAACAGCATAATAGTAACAGTTATAATAGTAACAGCATGCTAAAAAAGGCATTTAATAATATATTTAAGTTAAACAAATTTTAATAATTTAAATTTAATAATTTTTTCAAAGTAAACAAGCAAATTAACTATTCAGCTAAATAAATAGGACAAACGAATAAATAAACTTAATTAATTAATTGCAATAGTTCTGTATTAAATTAAATCAAATTAAATAAGATAAAAATTTTAAATTATATAAACCTAATCAAATATATTAACAAAATTATATTTATAAATTTAAATTAAGTCTTAATATTTCTCATTATATCATTATAAGAAACAAACAATAATAGCATTATAAGCAATGCAAATCCTATTTTAGCAGCGTTTTCTTGAAACTTGGGACTTAGAGGTCTCCTTCTGACCATTTCAACAAATGAAAATAAAATATGTCCTCCGTCTAATGCAGGTATAGGAAACAAATTAACCAATCCTATATTTACGCTTATAACTGCTATAAAATAAAAGAATTGGGACAAACCCATAGAAGCGGCTCTGCCTGATAATTGCGCAATCATTATAGGTCCGCCTAAATCAGTAGATGGAATTTTACCTGCTATAAGCATATATACGCTAAATATCGTTATATAAATAATAAACCAGACTTCTTTTAATCCGGAGTAAAATGCAGAAAATATATTCCTGCTTTGATTGACGGTCACATTTGAAGGGTATATGCCGATGATATAGCGTTTAATTTTTTGTTTAAATATATTGAAACCTGAAATCAGCTTAGGCTTAACATGAATAAAAAATGTTTTAGAATAATTAATTTTATTAGCTGCCGATGATTCTTTAACTGCCTTATTGTTTACTGTTTTATTGTTGTTTATTACATTAATAGGGCGCTTTACGCCTAAAACAATAGTATGTTTTCCGTATTTTTGTATATAGCTTGACAGGGAAGTCCATTTCCATAATTTTTTGCCGTTGACGGATGTTATAACATCGCCTTTTTTAAGTCCTGCCGCCACAGCGGGATCTCCTTTTATAACTTTTCCTACAACCGATTTTAATACAGGTTTGCCTGCAGAAAAAATTATTGTTAAAATGACCAATGCCAGTATAAAATTCAACATAGGTCCGAAAAATATAATTAAGAATTTTCTAAAAGGACTGAGCTTGCTAAACGACCTTTTTTCATCTTCAGGCGATAGTTCTTCCTCCGGGTCTTCTCCCATAAGTTTAACATAACCGCCGAGAGGCAGCGCTGAAATTGCGTATTCGGTTTCACCTATTTTTTTTGAGATTAATTTAGGTCCGAATCCTAAAGAAAAATT
>DAHXMB010000088.1:0-6988 GCA_027365695.1 Candidatus Acididesulfobacter sp.
CATTATATAATATATTATCTAAATAATTCAAAAAAAATATTAAAATTTTTTGGCAGCATATTATAACTTAATGTTTAAAACTATAAAAGAAGATATTAATTCGGTATTTGAAAGAGATCCTGCTGCAAGAAGCACTATTGAGGTTTTACTTTGCTATCCCGGTCTTCATGCTATATATTTTCATAAAATAGCTCACTTTTTATGGATTCATAAATTAAAGCTGCTTGCAAGATTAGTGTCTCAATTTGCAAGATTTATTACAGGCATTGAAATTCATCCGGGAGCGAAAATAGGAAGAAGATTTTTTATAGACCACGGCATGGGAGTGGTTATAGGAGAAACATCTGAAATAGGCAACGACGTAACGATTTATCATGGGGTTACGCTGGGAGGAATAAGCTGGAAGAAAGAAAAAAGGCACCCGACTATTGAAGATAATGTTATGATAGGCGCAGGCGCGAGTATATTAGGTCCGTTTAAAGTAGGACATGACAGCAAAATAGGCTCTAATTCCGTTGTTGTAAGTGAAGTACCTCCTCACTCGACAGTAGCAGGAGTTCCTGCTAAATCTATTACAAGAGACGAGTCGGAAGTTCATGACCACGTGGATCTTGAACACCATAAACTTTTTGATCCTAACTATTATGAAATTGCAGCATTAAAACAAAGAATTAATGAATTGGAAAATAAAATGAAAAATATTGAAAATAATAAAAAATAATTAAAATAATAAGATAATATAATCAAGGTATTAAAATAATAGATTGGTTCATCGCAATATAATTTTAATTGCTCCAGTATAAACTATTTATAAGTTCTAATGCTAAATAACTCTGGATTCCCGCTTACTCAGGAATGACACCCAAAAGGTGAAACAATAAAACGCCGCAAAGTCATTCCCGCGAAAGCGGGAATCCAGTATATAAAATTTTATTGCAGGGTTAAGGTATAAATAGTGTATTTAAAAATAAAGCATAATTATTAAAATAATACGTTAAAATAATTAAAACAAAATATGAGATTATCTTCGAGAGGTCAATACGCAGTAAGGGCTATTATTGATCTTGCCTACAATTCAAAAAATAATAGCGTACCGATTAGTCTTAAAGATATTGCTAAACGGGAATATATATCTTTAACATATTTGGAGCAGATTTTTTTTACATTAAAAAAGGCGGGGATAGTGAAAAGTATAAGAGGTCCGGGCGGCGGGTATCTTCTTAGTCAAAAGCCGTCGGAAATTTTTATCGGAAACCTCATCGCTTCAGTTGAACCCATTGAAATTATCAGCTGTATCAGTAAAGAAAATAATAAAAAAGGATGCGAAAGACAATCGACATGTTTAGCCTTTGACATGTGGAATTCTATATCTTCTAAAATTATTGAGTTTCTTAATTCAATTTCTATTGCAGACGTAATAAGCGAATATAATATTAAAAACAATAATAGATTAAACGATAGCATTAAAAATTGCCGACAGGATAAAATTTAATATAATATTGCAATATAATATACTATATACTTATTTATTTAAATTAACGGTATTTAAATAATATTGCAATTAATTATTAATTATAAAAACTATTATCTGTATCTTATTTAATAGAGAAATACAGACGATTCTTGATTACACCGTCTATTTTAAATTTTATTATTAAAAAATATAAAATTTTAATAAACAATAAAATAATAAATTAATAAAATATTAAAAAAATAAATTATTAAATAACGCATAATGGCAAGAATTTATTTAGACTATAATGCTACGACTCCATTAGACCCCATTGTTTTAGAAGATGTTTGCAATGTTTTAAAAAATATAGGAGGAAATCCTTCAAGCCTTTATGAAGAAGGGAGAGCGGCAAGGATTTTAATAGAAGATGCAAGGCAATTTATTAAATCATTTTTAGATGCTAACACCGAAGATGAATTAGTTTTTACATCTTCAGGAACAGAATCTATAAATTTGGCTATAATCGGGCATATTAACCGTCTTAAGTCTCTTGATAAAAACAGGCAGCTTCATATTATTACAACGACAGTGGAACATCATGCTGTTTTAAATACCTTCAAATTTTTAGAAACTCAAGGAATTGAAACTTCATATATCGGTGTAAATAATTTCGGCGAATTGCTGATTGATGATTTGCTGTCGTCAATTAAAGAAAGCACCGTTTTGATTTCAATTATGGGCGCAAATAATGAAACAGGCACAATATTTCCATTGAAAAATATTATAAGCGAAATAAAAAAAATCAATGCAAATATTATAATACATAGCGATATTGTGCAGATTATCGGAAAGAACTTTTTTTCGCTTAAAGATATTCCTTTAGATATGTGCAGTTTTTCGGGACATAAATTTTACGCTATGAAAGGAAACGGAGTCTTATATGTAAAGAAAGGCATTAAAATTGACCCGATAATACACGGAGGACATCAAGAGCGAGGCTTCAGAGGCGGGACTGAAAATACCGCAGGGATAGTTTCTATTGCAAAAGCCTTAGAAATAGTTAAAAATAATGCGGAAGAAAACCTTAAAAGAATTAATTTCTTAGGTCCTTTATTTTTAGATAAACTTTTTTCTGCTATAGACAATGTTCGCTTAAACGGTCATCCAGTAAATAGACTGAAAAATACTATAAACGTATCTATTGACGGAGTAAAGGCCGAAACCTTATTGTTTAATCTTGATCTTTACGGCATCAGCGCTTCGGCAGGTTCTGCCTGTAATGCAGGGTCATTAGTAAAATCACATGTTCTTGAAGCGCATGGATATGAAAATTCAAGAGTACAATCTGCGATAAGATTCAGCATAGGAAGATGGACAACCGAAGAAGATATAGAATATGCCGTAAACGCTATAAAACAATCCGTGTTGAAATTAAGGTCATTGTCATAATAAACTGATTCGTCTTTTAATATATATTGTTATAATATAATATTTTTCAAGAATATTTAAACTAGTAGAGAACGGAATATTAGTCCTTTAATATATCTTATTATAAATAATAATAAGCAATCATTTAAGCATAATTCAACATGCGCTATTTCTGATTAAAATAAATATTTTTTAACTTTCTTAAAAAAATTAATGTAATTGATTTAATGGTTCGCTATTTCTAATTAAAATGAATGATTTCTTAAGCTATTTAGATAAAGAAATATTAAAATATAAATCGGAAAATAATTCAGTTAACTGCGCCGTTATATCTTCAGGATGTAAATTAAATCAATTTGAATCCTATCAATTTGAATCGTTGTTTAAAAATAGCGGCATAAATGTCATAGAATCTTTTAATATTAATAAAATTGACGAAAATAAGGAAAATAAGGTTCATATTTTTCTTATAAATACATGCTCGGTTACCGAAAAAGCCGATAATGAAGCAAAAAAAATAATTAACAGAATCAAGAAAAATTACCCGTTAAGCAGCATTATACTTACGGGCTGTTTTGCGCAATTAAATAAAGAAATATATGCTAAAGCGGAATACCAAAATGCAGGAATAAAATTAATTGATAATATTCAAAAACTTGATATTCTCACAAAATATACAAATAAAGATAATAAAGATAAAAAAATATTTTCTCCCGCTCAAAAAAGAATAAGGGCTAATTTAAAAATACAGGAAGGATGCGATATAAAATGCGCATTTTGCATTATACCTCAGGCGAGACCGATACACTGGTCGTTAAATTTTAAAGAAGTTTTGTCTTCAATAGAAGAATTTTATAAAGCGGGATATAAAGAAATTATTCTATCGGGAATGAATATCGGTTCTTACCGTTCTTTTTATGAAGATTCAGGAATAAACAACGACAATGACAATAATAATTACAATAATAGCGATTTAAAGCAGAGCCTGCAAAAAAATCAAATAGGCAATGTTAGCAGCAATAATTATTATAATGCCGATAGTAATAATAGCTATTACTATAATAAAAAAATAGAGAAAAATTTTAATTCTTTATTAACAGCTATAGAAGAATTAAATTTTCCTGTAAAAATAAGAATCAGTTCTATTGATCCAATCCACATCAATGATGATTTAATAAATATTTTGGCAAACAGCAAAAAAATACAAAATCATTTTCACATTCCGCTGCAAAGCGGTTCCAATAAAATACTGAATTTAATGAAAAGAAGTTATACTTTTGAAGAATATTTTTCTGTAATTGATAAAATAAATTCAAAAGTTAAAGATGCTGCAATAGGCACCGATATTATTTCCGGTTTCCCTGGAGAAACAGAAGAAGATTTTAACGAAACAGTTAATAACTTAAATAAATTAGACATATATTATATGCATGTTTTTTCTTATTCCGACAGAAAAGGAACGGAAGCATTTCTAATGAATCATAAAATAAATCAGCAGATAATAAAACAGAGAACTTCAGTTTTGAGAAATATTTCACTTCGCAAGAAAAATATTTTTCAAAGAAAATTTTATGGTAAAGTTTTATATTTTTTAAGTCTTTCAGATAATCAAGCCATTAGTTCCAATTATATAAAAGCAAATATAATTCAAGATAAAGATAAAAATAAAGATAAAAAAATATTTCCAAATACTTTCTTTAAAGGAATACTTATAGAACCTGACCATTCAAATGATTCTTATGAAAAAGAAAATTGTTTTTGCAAAATTTATTAACCCAACTCCGCCACTTTTATCTATTCATATCTCAGCGCTTCAACAGGATTTAAGTTTGATGCCTTATAAGCAGGATAAAAACCGAAAAATACACCTACCCCTACCGAAAATATAATTGATATAATAATAGGTTCAATAGTTAGAATAGTTTTAAGCGGCGAAATAATAGAAATTAAATCGGATATGCCGATGCCAAGCCCTATTCCTAATATTCCTCCGAATAAACTTAAAACCGACGACTCAATTAAAAATTGTTTCAAAATATCATTTTTTTTTGCTCCTACTGCCATTCTTATGCCTATTTCTTTTGTTCTTTCGGTAACGGATACAAGCATTATATTCATAATTCCTATGCCTCCTACCAGCAGAGAAACCGCAGCAACCGCAGCTAAAAGTATGGTAAATATTTGAGCGCTTGAGCCGGCTGTCTGGGCAATTTGAGTTAAATTTCTTACATAAAAATCGCTTGGTTTATGCGGAGGTATATGGTGTCTTTGTCTTAAAAGAGCCGTAATTTCATTTTGAGCCGATAAAGTGTCTTGCTTGGATTTTGCCGATACCATAATTATGTTTATCCAAGAAATACCTGCCACTTTTTCCATCATTGTTGTTACTGGTATAATTACTATATCATCCTGGTCTTGACCAAAGGCGTTAAATCCTATAGTTTTTAATTCACCTATGACTTTAAACGGTACATTATGTATTAAAACTATATGTCCTAAGGGATTCATAAGTCCAAAAAGCTGAGTTGCAACGGTACTTCCGATTACTGCAACATTGGCTGCGGTATTTACCTGCTGAGGATCAAAAAATTCACCTTTAGTTACAGGCCAATTTTTTATAACGGGAAATGTTGAACTTGCTCCCAAAACAGATGTTCCCCAATTATTTCCTCTCCATATAACCTGTTCATTCATTCTTATATTTGCCGAGTCTGTTTTTACTGCAGGAAGTTTCCGTATTGCTTTGGCGTCGTTTAAAGTTAAGGTAGATAGCTCTCCAAATCCTGTTTTTACACCGCCGAGATTGGATGAGCCGGGAATAATTATTAGAAGATTTGAGCCGAGAGCATTAATAGCATTCTGAACTGATGCCGATGCCCCCTGACCTATACTGACGGTTGCAATTACTGATGCAACTCCGATAATTATCCCGAGAGTCGTAAGAAAAGACCTTGCTTTATTTCGGGTAAATGTTTTAAATGCCGATTGTATGTCAAGTAAAATAGGAAATTTCATAATTTATACCGCATTTATTTATATATTCATTAAATATTTTAAAAATACCAAGATATATTAAACCCAAACTCAAACTCAAACTGAAGATGAAATTTATGATTTTTATAACACTATCTTTTTTATATCTATAAAATAGTATAAATTATAAATAGGGACAGCTGCCGTTTATTTATTCCTATTTATTATTTTATTCACTCTTATATTATTTATATTTATATTTATTTTATTTATCAACATTATTATATGACGGTTAATAATTGTTGATAGATTTAACCGTTGACTATATGCCCGTCTTTAACGATTATATGTTTTTTGGCAAATGCAGCCACATTTGCTTCATGCGTTACAAGTATTATTGTAACATTCCTTTCTTCATTTATTTTCTTAAAAAAAGACATAAGTTCGCTGCTTCTGACTGAATCAAGATTTCCGGTTGGTTCATCAGCCATAATTATAGACGCATTATGCACTATTGCTCTTGCAATAGCAACTCTTTGCTGCTCTCCGCCCGATATTTGATTTGGAAAATTATTTTCTTTATTTTCGTCCATATCCACTAAGCGCAGAGCATCTTTTGCTTCCATAACGGCTTCTTTATGCGGTAACCCGGCATAAAATAAAGGAAGTTCCACATTTTCAATAACGGAAAGTCTTTGAATAAGATTGAAACCCTGAAAAACGAAGCCTATTTTTTTATTTCTTATTTCGGCTAACCGGTCTTTGTCTAACTTAGATACATCCATACCCTCAAGAAAGTATTTTCCTGAAGTAGGTTTGTCTAAACAGCCGAGAATATTCATCATTGTAGATTTTCCGGAACCTGAAGCACCCATAATTGAAAAGAATTCGCCTTTATATATGGTTAAATTAATGTCTTTTAAAGCCTCGTAATTAATGCTGCCTGTTTTATAAATCATTCCGATATGTTCAAGATTTATTACAATATCGCCGCCGCCGTTATTTTTTTTAAAATCATTCATAGCGTTGCTTTTATTTTTAGTTATGTATTATTATAAATTATAAACTTTTAATATTTATTTATGCTTAGTAAGTATAATTAAATAATAAATATTAAAAATTAATGATATTGTT
>DAHXMB010000094.1:0-2651 GCA_027365695.1 Candidatus Acididesulfobacter sp.
AGAAAATTATTTAACGGTTTTAAATGAATTTTTATATAAACAGTTTGAGGGTTCTATATGAGCAATGATGAATTTATCAAATTAAGAGACGAGATAATAAGGGCGGGGAATAATGCCGTCAGAAATGCGCAGAAAGAGAATCTAGAAATGGGAATTCCAAACGTCTATAGTAGAAACGGCAAGCTTTTTTACGAACTGCCCAGCGGAGAAATTACGTCGGAAACGCCTGACATTTATAAAAATTGCGACGATTTATAGCTTTTTTCCTGATGGAAACCGCGGCCGAAACTCGGCAAATCCTCATAACAGTTTAGGTAGACGGCAAGATAATCCGCTACTTTTATGTCATCTATTCCGGGATCGCTGGAAGTTATCATAACCCTGGTTTCCGGCGGATATTTTTTAAGTTCTTCGATTAGTTCGCTTACGGTCATAATAAGAATTCCTTTTTAATGTGCGTTGCTTTCAAATAAATATGCCGCCGGATGCTTCGATTCGCTGAACGTTTATCCATGCGTTATTTTCGCTCAACATTGATGCTATCACGCCACCTATATCATCCGGCAGACCCACTATGCCCAAAGATGTTCCGGAAGCGATAAAAGCATTTACCTCGGGATTGTCTCTCACGACTCCGCCGCCGAAGTCGGTTTCTATTGCGCCTGGTGCTATAACATTAACAGTCAAACAAGCCGCCGGATATATGAATATTTCAAAAGAGTATCTTTATTCTCTCGCCAGAGCGAAAAAGCTCCGACATATAAAAATAGGAGCCAAAAGGCTATTTACGGTTCAAGACATTGAGGAATTCATTAAATCCCGAACGGTCGAACCCGAAGAAAAACAAGAAACAGACTTGGTCAGAAACGTTATATTAAGAGCGATGTTGGGAAGAACAAACAACAAATTAAACAAACGCTGAACCACAACAAATTAACAAATTTAACAAAGAGGAAATTATGGATAAAACCTGTAAAAATTGCATATACTGTCTATTTGACGACGAGAACGGAAAATATTACTGCGATATAGACCCCGACTTAGATGTCGATACCGTTAACATCATAGCTGTACCGTAAACGATTCTATTTTAATCATTAAAACTGCTCTTATCCATGAATATTTTTCTTTAACTTTATTAAAAATTTCACCGGAATATATAAATTCGCCTTTTCCAGAAATACTTACGCCCTGCCCTGGTCCAAGTTTGCCTGCAACCTGCTTTGAACCAATTAAAGCTTCTATTTGATTTTTAAGCTTTAAATTTTCTTCGGTTTTTTTCAACCCTCCTGCCGGTATTAGAATTATCTCATCGTCGATTAAACCTAAATTTTTGACATATTCTCCCCAAGTTGCGGATAAATGTACGCCATCAGTACCGCAAGTTCCTAATACTACCATTTCAGTCTTATCTAATGCTTCTTTTACGACATTATTAATTTTAGCCATAATTTTTCTCCTTAATTTATTTTATTGTATTTTAACCGCAATGTACATTTTAAATAATTTATTTTAGCTATAATTAATTTACTTTATGTTAATTTATTGTATTTTAACTAATCTATTATTTATTTTTAATTAATGTTCCGACAAAATTTTTCCAACCCACTTTACTTATTATGTATTATATCATACTTTTCCCTTATGTATATATTATTACCCAAAATTGCCGATAGAAAATTATTTTCCTGGATGAGCCGTCTAAATGCCGACGGCTTTAAAGCGTACCTGCACACGCAGAAATGACTTTGCGGGTATTTAAGTTTTCACCCGACGGGTGTCATTCCCGCGTGAGCGGGAATCCGGTATTTATATAGCTTTAAAGCTATTTTAACAATCTCTATCGGCAATTTTGGGTTATTATCTCATATATGGAATACTAAAACTTGATATATTTTATACAATTTTTTATATATAATAATAATATTGTATAAAATATCACGAGCAAGTAATACTATCAATGATAGATGTGTAAAGATGTCAACACCGATTGAAAATTAAATTAAGCATCAAACGAAAACTAAAAAGATGTTTTTGGAATAATTTAATAAAATAAAATTATATTATGTTAAATTACTTTATCTTAATATTTATTAATATAAATCCGATTTTTGGCGGTAAGTTTTTAGCTGTTTCTTATATAACTATTGCAAAATTAAATCCTTTTTTATCTGTTTTAACCGTAATAATTTCTGAGGTTATCGTATGTGTTTTAATTTTTTATTTTGCACAATATTTAAGAAAATTTAATTTTTTTAAGAACAGATTAAATAAAATTAATGATAAATGGGTAAAAAAAGGTGCTTATATAGGTTTTTTTGCAGGGCAATTATTTATGGGCACTTTATTTATTTCTTTGATTTTAGGATTAGTAGAAAATAGAAAAAATGATTTTTTATTTTTCTATGTGCCGTTAATAGTAAGTACTGTTTGCTATACTATGATTTATTATTATTTAAGTTCTCACGGTATAAATTTAATGAAAAATTGGTTATAAACATTAAAATAATAAAATGCGGACTGCAGAGTCGTTTATTAACAGCCTGTATTATGCAATAAACAACAGCCGAAGAAAAAATAGGATATAATATAAATACATGGCATATATATAAGTATATATATAAACTTGTCATTATATTATGCAATAAACA
>DAHXMB010000115.1:0-6338 GCA_027365695.1 Candidatus Acididesulfobacter sp.
ATATAATATATAATATATAATATATAATATTTTGTTTAATTAAATTATATTTGGATTACATATTTTATGAACATAACAATAGGAGTATTATATATATGGCTACATCAGTTAGACTTACCCAAGAAATAGAAGAAAGACTTAATTTTTTATCTTCAATGACTGGACGCACGAAAGCTTATTACTTACGCCAAATTATAGAAAAAGGTCTGAACGATATGGAAGATTACTATCTCGCATCGGAAGTCTTAGAACGTATCCGCAAAGGCGAAGAGAAAATATTTTCTGTAGATGAGGCGGAGAAATATCTTGATATGGCAGATTAAATTTTCCGAAACAGCAGTCAAACAGCTAAAAAAAATTGATAAAAATACGTCAAAACGTATTATTGATTTTTTTCGCGAAAGAATTGCCAAAACCGATAATCCACGCAATATCGGTAAAGCGTTAAAGGGACCGCTGGGTAATTTTTGGCGTTATAGGGTTGGTGATTACCGCATTATTTGCGATATTCAGGACAATAATTTCGTTATTCTTGTTTTGAAAGTAGCAAACAGAAGTGAAGTATATAGAAAATAAAATAAATAAATCTGTCCTCTTTTTCCTTTTTTTCTTAATATATTATACAGTATTATACAGCCTGTTTTGTTTCCTTTAACTCGTAAGAAATACATTTTGGATCAGCAATTTGAAGCGATGAATCAAGTAATTCCATAGAAATAATTTTCCCTTGTTTATCATAATCAATGATAACCCCGTCTTTTATTTCATCGCTTTCAAATATGTCATCGTCCTTAAATATGAGGGTTAAAGTATCGCTTTCATCATCATATATAACTTTCATTTTAAACACCGTCCTTTATCCAGTATTTTTGAATTTTAGAAGTTTTATAAACAGTTATTATTTTAATATTTTCCTTTATATCAAAATATTTACTCTGAAATACAACTCTGTCATTCTTAGATAGTAACTTTTGCTCTGGTTTTTCAATAACGTTTCTTACTAATATTTCATTTATATTTCTTCTTTTCATTTCAAATTTTGCATGCTCTGTAAAAATAATATTCATTTTAATTTAATTTAGCTTGTTAATCATTATATATCTTATATATATTAATTTAATAAAAAAATCAAGTTTACGTAATTGCGTATTATGGGTGGATAAGGTATTGAATAAAACAGGCAAATGCTGTCGGATTATTATAATTTAAATATTAATCAAACTTTAACTTTAATAAAACTCAGTCGGGCGTGAGGGAATAAATAAATCGGATACATTTTCACATTTTCAGATACATTTTCAGGGAATAAATAAATCGGATACATTTTCTTGATACATTTTCTTGCATTTTCTTGAAGCCGGCAATAAAAATAAAATCCCTATATGGCTGTTAGGGTTTTTATATTAGGCTGTAATTTTAGGCCTCAAACGCGGCATGGAGCGAAAGATAAAATAAATCGGACACCTTTAAAGTTGACACCTTTAAAGTTTAAAATCTCCCTTTAAAATCGACATCTTTAAAATCTTTTAAAATGTAATATACATTATGTTATTTTCTAATCAAAACTCCAGCTTATTATCCTTTACCCTTTCCATGTCCGCTTCAACCATTAATTCTATTAATTCTTTCATTGAAGTTTTAGATTCCCAGCCTAATTTCTCTTTGGCTTTTTTAGGATTGCCGAGCAGTCTTTCTACTTCTGCTGGTCTATATAGCTTTGAATCTATTTCAACATAATCCTGATAGTTAAGACCTAAATAAGAAAATGCTATTTCGCACATTTCACGAACTGTTGAAGTTTTGCCTGTTGCAATAACAAAATCGTCGGGTGTATCTTGCTGGAGCATAAGCCACATCGCTTCAACATAATCTTTAGCATATCCCCAGTCTCTTTGGGCATCTATGTTGCCAAGATACAATTTAGATTGTTTGCCGTATTTTATTTTCGCTACAGCGCTGGTTACTTTTCTTGTAACAAATTCTATTCCTCTTATCGGAGATTCATGATTAAAAAGTATTCCTGCTGAACCGAATATATTAAAACTTTCTCTGTAATTGATAGTAATGTAATGTCCGAAGAGTTTAGCTACTCCGTATGGGCTTCTGGGATGGAATACGGTATTTTCGCACTGAATCGTTTCAGTAGTTTTACCAAACATTTCAGATGTTGAAGCCTGATAAAACTTAATTTTATTATTTACAAGTCTTATAGCCTCAAGAACATTTATAACTGAAAAACCTGTTACTTGAGTGGTGAGTATAGGCTGCTGCCATGAAGTGCCGACAAAACTTTGCGCTGCTAAATTATATACTTCATCTGCTTTTGACAACTCTAATGCCCTGATTAGTGAAGATAAATCAAGCATATCTCCGTCAATTATTTTAACATCATCTAATATATTTAAATATCTCAATCTCCATAATGTATCAGAACCTCTCCTTGCAAGAAATCCGTAAACATTGTAGCCTTTTTCAAGCAAGAACCTGGAAAGGTATGCGCCGTCCTGTCCCGTTATGCCTGTTATAAGCGCAGTTTTTGCCATAAAATTAATTCCTCCGTTTTTTCTATTTATTCTCTATTAATGCGATTTACCAATATATATTATTATTTATATTAATTATTTCAGCTCTTTTCTATTTATTCTCTATGGTTAGATATCTAAATCAAAATTAATTTAATTTATAATTTACGATAATTTACCTATTTTTTAGTTTTTCTTTCCAGTAATTTAGGATGTCCGCCATACTTTGTTCAAGCGGTATTTTTGGCTCCCAGCCAGTTATATTCTTAATCTTTTCATTGCTGCCGTATACTCTTTTTTGTTCGTTTGGTCTTAATTTATTTTTATCAATTTCTATTTTAGCGTCAACGCCTGTTATTTCGAACATTATATTGATTATTGAACGGATTGAGGTTTCAGTTTCTGAGCATACATTATAAACATAGGAGCTAGAATTTTCAACAGTTTTTATTTCTTTGGCATCTTTTTTTGTTAATTCATTTGCATCGTTAAATGTATTTGTATTTTTTTCTAATACCTTTGTATCTGTAAATGTATTTGTATTTGTTGATGCTTTTACGCTTAATTCTGTTTTTATATTAATTTCTGATTCTTGTTCCTTGCAATTCATCATTCCTTTTTCTAATAATAATTTATATGCGTCAGCTACATCTCTCACATCTAAAAAATCTCTTGTTATATCAATATTACCGGTGTTAAGCACAGGTTTTCTTAAACCAAGCTCAATTTCGGCTATCTGCTTTGCAAAACTTGATACGGCAAATCTTTCGCTTTGATTTGGTCCTATGTGATTAAACGGTCTTGCTATTACAATTTCTATACCTTCAGTCATAGACCACTGATAACACAGCGCTTCGGCCGCAACTTTACTTACCGCGTAAGGATTTCTTGGTTTTAACGGATAATCTTCCGTTATAGGAAGTTTGTCTTCGCTAACAAGACCGTAAATATCGCCTGAACTTATGTAAAGGATTTTACCATGAAAACCGTATTCTTTTAAAGCGCTAAATAAGTTATAAGTGCCTATGAAATTAACGTCAAAAGTCTCAAGAGGATTTTTAAAAGACTCGGGAACAAAGCTTTGGGCGGCTAAATGGATTACTGCGTCAAAAATAGCGGCGTGCGGCAGCGCATTGCATAATGATGTAATATTAAATTTATTTTCGCTAATATTATTATCGGAGGTATAGTTAGCATGTAATGACTTATTGAATAATGATGTAATTGTAATACCATTTGATGTTATATCGTCTGAATTTATATCGGGTAAAATATTTTTAGATGCTATAGCAGATTTTACATTATATACACCATTAGATATATTAGATTGTATATTTGACGATAAAAAAGATTTTATCCTATTAACATCTCTTAAATCAATTGTACCTCTTCCGTCGGCTAATGGGACACAAGTGTGAAATTGGGGGAGGGCTTGCTTTACATAGTATCCGACGAAACCAGATCCGCCTGTTAAAAGAATGTTCATAAATTAATATTATTTTAATGCTTATTTTCTTTTTCATTACATATTATACTTATCATATCATAATAAGCAAATATATTGAAAATGTTAACATATTATTAAATTATTAAGCATAATTATTGACATAAACAAATAAATAAACCTTATAAAATAAATAAAACGACTGACATTCCTATTTAAACATATTTAAAATCACCATTCAATTTCATCCGGATATTCAAGTCCGTTAATATTTAAATCGTAAGTAGGACATTTGAATTCCTTCGCAGATTTTAATATGCCGGCTTCAAGAGTTTTATATTCATTATTATGAATTACTAATTTTTTGGCAATGCCGGGAATACTCGCAATACGTTTTTCTTTATTTATTTCAAGAAAATCTACATTAAGAATATCTACATACTGAGTTATATACTTATCTACAGTAATATAATCCCTGATTATTAAATTCGTAATGCGAGAAAATATAGGTTTGGCAAATAAAGTTTTGAGGCATTTTACAA
This sequence comes from Candidatus Acididesulfobacter sp., assembly GCA_027365695.1. Taxonomy (GTDB): domain Bacteria; phylum SZUA-79; class SZUA-79; order Acidulodesulfobacterales; family Acidulodesulfobacteraceae; genus Acididesulfobacter. The sequence continues at coordinate 4,509 of DAHXMB010000115.1, forward strand.
CTTCTGCCTGAAATACTCTGGTATATGCGATAGATTCATCCCATATATTTTGTTTATTAAATAATATATCAAAGTTTCTTTTTGCTATTTTTTGAGCATAAAGCTTAACAAAATCATTAAGCGCTATCATCACAAAAAGCATTTCCGGCCATAAAACTGCTATTCTTAAATATACATTTTTGCCGCCTGCAATTTTTGGCAATGTATTATTGTTATTATTGATACCGTTGCCGTCGTCATCGTTGTTATTAATCTTTTTATTTTGGAATATATGAAATACATTCGTCGTTCCGTGTAACATTTCGCCCTGCGTTTCGTCATCAGCTGTTTCGTCATCCATAGTTTCGTCATCTTCAAAACCGTTGGACACAAATTCTATTTCTCTGTCGCCCATCAACGCATGCCTTAAATCATAGCAAACAGCCATCACCCTATTGTCGGCAGCTGCATATAAAGGATGCTCGTCCATATAATATGTAATTGTATGCAATGATTCATAAAGAGCGTCAAAGTCTTTACAGTCTCCGTAAATATAAACGCCGGCATTATTTGGAGTATTTTGAACGTATATCATTTATTATTATTATTCAAAATTATTTATTATCATTTATTATTGTTCATTATTATTTAAATTATTTAAAATTATTTATTATCATTTATTATTATTGTAAGGATTATTTATTTAGATTATATTAATTTATAAAATAATTGGTTATTATTAATATGAATAAAATTAATATATAAATGAAATTTTAGCATATTTTTTATAAATAATAAAATAAATAAATCGGATACCTTTTATATATCTTTTATATTTTATAATAACAACAAGGGTTTATGTCAATTGCTGATGATATTCAGGACAATAATTTGTGCATTCTTGTTTTGAAAATTGCTAATAGATGTGAAGCATACCTCAGATAAATTACCGTCTTATCTTATAAAAATTCATTCCTTAATCCTGCGATAGAGGTATAAAAAAACCTCCCGATGTGTTATAATTGTTGTGTTCAAAGACAATAAAAATAACCACCAAGGAGGTTAATGAACTATGAAAAATTATATCATAAAAAAAGGTGAAAATAAATACAGCCCGTTTGCAGGAACAAAATTAATTTCGGATATGATTAATAAACTCAATATGGAAGATTTAATAAATAAAACATTAACCCGAAAGATATCCCCGAAGATATCCCGAAAGATATCCGATTTATTTATTTCTTCACTCCTGATTGAATTTTATTATGATTTAAATTATAATATATACATTATACAAGGAAATAAATAAATCGGATATCTTTGATACTTTGATAGAAATAAAATAATAACTGCCAAATATAATCAAAATTAAGATAATAAATAAATATGTTCCATTTATTTAATTTTTTAATTAATTTTTAATTAATTTTTTTCTCCGTTTTAAAAAAAAGTTAGGAAAGCTAAGCGGGGGGGCAAAAGAATAAATAAATCTGATACCTTTGGATACCTTTAGGATTTAGGAAAAGTGTCCGACTACTCCGTTTTTAGTGTCCGAAAATTTACGGTTGAGGTGTCAGATATGACCGCTGCATGCACAAATATTTGACTATTCTTAAAAATAGGCGCATAAATATTTATATAAGTATTAAATTTTTAGAGGTATCAAATTATGTTAAACGTAAAAGAAAAACTGTTAATCGGCACACTGAACGAATTATATTATACAGATTACTACACTTGGGCCATGACCAATGCAGAGCTTCTTAAAAACGGGCTGTATTTATTTTCACCTTTTTTTATGATATAATTTTTCATAGTTCATTAACCTCCTTGGTGGTTATTTTTATTGTC
>DAHXMB010000077.1:0-3067 GCA_027365695.1 Candidatus Acididesulfobacter sp.
CGAAAGCGGGAATCTAATATTTATATAACTTTAAAGCTATTTTAACAATCTCTATCGGCAATTTTGGGATAGCTAAATTGGGATATATAATTTTTGCTATTTCCTATTAAGTTTTCTATAATTATATTTATATATAGTATAATAATAAGTAAAATTAATTTTTATCTTTAAGAAATTAAAAGAAATTAATTTTTAGAAAATAGGCGGGACAGTGAGACTTAGCGATTTAGAGAAAAATGCGATAATAGATTTAGCAGGGAAATATTTCGGACATAATGCAAAAATATATCTTTTCGGGAGCAGGGTCTATGACGAAAAAAGGGGTGGAGATATAGATTTATATATAGAAACTCCTAAAAATACAGACCGGCAGACCGAAATTAAATTTCTGGCGGATTTTCATAAACTTGCAACCGAAAGAAAGATAGATTTGATTGTAAAAACACCTTCTTCAAAAGAAAGAAGCATATATGAAACCGCAAAGACGGAAGGGGTGCTTTTATGCTAAAAGAAACGATTGAGACAATTGCGATAAATCTTAAAAGAGCGCAAAACGATTTTAACGAAATAAAATCATGGGATGATATAAGCCCGGATTATTTTGAAAACGATGGAAAAAGAAGAGTTATGGATTCTTTTATTTTTCGTTTTACAAAATTACAGGATTTAACAGGAGATAAGCTATTCAAAGAAGTTTTAAATTCAATAGGCGAATACAAAAGAAGCATGCCATTTATTGATGTTTTAGATAAACTTGAAAAATTAGAAATAATTAAAGATGCGGACGAATGGAACGGCATTAGAGAATTAAGAAATAACTTGTCGCATGAATATCCTTCCAATCAAGACGAAATTATTAAGGATATAAACTTGGCTTTAGTATTATTTGAAAAGATCGTCGATACATATAAGAATATAATTAATTATATAGATAAAAACAAACTTATATAAACAAAAAAGAGAGCCGATAGAAGATATTAATAAAAATTATTTGTTGCCGAACTAAAATTTTCGCCAAGCCTTATTTTGTTTTTTAAATTTTATATAGTAATATTATATTTATTTGTAAAAAAATTTCTCCAATTTTTCTAAATAACCATGTAGATTGTTAATAGATGACATTGCATTTCCGCTTAAATCGGTTTCATGAGCAATTGAATTTCTTATTTTGCTTACATCTTTGTAAATTTCATAAATTTTTTTGCCATTATAAGATTTTATTATATCTTTAGCTTGCTGTCTTGCATCAAAATTCTTAATATCTAATTTTTCAATTTCGCAGATTTTAGTTATAATTGCTTCAGATAAAATAATATACGATAATGCATAATTCTTAATTTCATAATACCAATTTGATAGTTTATACTGAAATAAAGATTCTGTTTTTGCACTTGTTAATTTACCGAGAAAGTCGCCCAAACCGGGTAAAAGAAATTCTTTAATAATAGGACCCGAAGAATTTTTAATAGTATCCATTCTGCGTTGTATTATTTGAACAGCGTCTTTTATATTATTTACATTGCCTAATAATATATTGTTATTAAAATGCACAAAAACATCTTTAACTTCTTTTTCTACACTGCTATCGTTTTTAATTAATTCATAAATCATTCCTCCGTTTCCGTAATTTTTGAAATTATTTATTGCCCTAATCCATAGCGATAAAACATAAAACATTTTTAAATCAATTACAGGAGTAATGCCGTCATTTTCTTTAGAGTATTCAAACATACCATAATAAATACCTTCAACCTTTATATCTAAATTTTTAATCTGTTCTATAAATTGAACCATTATAAAACTCATAATAGCTAAAGACCTGAACGAGTGGGTTATATCAAGATATATTGCATCATTATTATTAGCAATATTTGCAATCTCTAAAAATTTTTTAAAATTATTCCAGAGTTCAGCATCATTAAGACCGTAATCTATAATAAAACATTTAGACCCTTGCATGCCGATATATTCGTCAATAACATCAGATACTAATTTAAGGTCATTTTCACTTAAAGATTTAGAATCTATTTTTTCGTAAAGACCGCTTTCAATATCGTAACTGTAACTGTTATCACTATTCTTTATTTTCCGTGAAAAATTTTTATATACGCTATCCCATATAGACGATACAGTTCCAAAAAAATAAATCTTATCTATATTTAAATGTTCCGCTAAGGCTTCGGCGATAAATTCTTTATCTTCGTAGGTTTTTCCGCCTATAAAATAATTTGCCTTGCTGTAGCCTGATGATTTATTCCCGCTTCCAAGAGAAGTTATAAGAATTTTGCTCAATTTTACCTCTGCCTAACTTATATTTTCAAACAAACACTAATAATAAGCAAAAATAAAAATACATATCAATTTATAAAAACTCTACTTCTACCCAGCCTATCGGCTCTTTATTTTCATCAATCCATAATGAACTTTGATAGTTTGCATTATTTGTGATTGTTTTACCGTCTTTTTTTATAGTAATTTCGCGAATCCTATTTAAGCTTTTAGAGCCGGCTCCACCGAGTCTTCCAAGTTTCAGAATATTTTTATTTTTATCTAATTCAAATTTAAAACGTTCAGAATATTTAAATTTAATACATTCCATATCGTATATTTGAGAACCAAATTTTTGTATTGCTTTAATTAATAAATTCTTTAACGTATCTTCAGGTTTATCTTTAGATATTCCAATTTTAGAAAGCATCTTGTATGCAAAATCTGATTTAATAAATTTATCGTCAATATAAATTTCACCGTCAAACGCTGTGTTCTTATTAATTGATTCAAGAAATACGGGCATTTGAGTTAACTTACCGGATTTATTCAAATTATTCGGACGAATTATCCTGGCGTAATTTAAATTATTCTCTGCTTTATTGTCAATAGACAGCTTAAAATCACTAACATTAATCAACCGGAAAATATCGCTTTCAAAACTTCCTGTTATTTTATTCTTAATATATTCATCAACAATTCTAATTTTTTTATTAAGTATATCTTTTTCCTTATTTCTTAAATTTGTTTCATTGCTTAACGACATTTCTGTTTCTGATAACTTTGTTTTAATCTCTGC